>JAUYAR010000029.1 GCA_030693415.1 Candidatus Cloacimonadaceae bacterium
CAAGCAAGCCTACCAGAATTTCTACATTTATGGCGCTGTAGAACCAAAGACCGGTGAGAATTTCTCACTCTTTCTGCCCTGGGTCAACACTGAAATGATGACTCTGTATCTGGAACAAATGAGTCATGCGTTTACAGACGAAGAGATCGTCATTATCATGGACCAAGCAGGATGGCATAAATCAAAAGATCTAGTTGTGCCTGGCAATATCGAAATCATCTACCTGCCTCCATACTCACCTGAGCTAAATCCGATTGAACGATTGTGGAAGTACATGAAAACAAACTTTATTCATAATCGTGTCTTCGATTCACTCAAGCAAATGATGGCATGCATGGTAGACGTGTTTGGAGATTTGACTAACGAGACTGTTTCATCATTGTGCCATTGCAGTTATCTTGATTTATGACATTACAATATAAAACCTGTATTATAGCTTAACCCAAGTTTCGCAAAGTAGTGCCTAAGTAATTGAAAAATAGACGGGAAGATTTTCATTTTCTCTTCTCCTTAGAAGTTGATTTGGTGTCAACTTTTTTAGGACGGGACATCTTCCCCCTTTGCATTACGGAATCAATACGGACTCATTACGGACTAAGTCCGTATTGACTCCGTAATGCTCAGGAGAGAGATGGGCGTGCAGCACGCAATATGTTGAGGGATAATGATATAGATTGTTTTGCCGAGAGGCATGACATTACACGGTTATTCATTCGCCGACGGGATAGAGCTCCTTCGTGTCGCCGACGAGGACGTCGGCGTTCCATGATTCGACGTCCCCGTCGGTTCATATTGGCAGTGATCGGATATTTTACGCCGTCAACCAGCATATCATCGACGTTTAAAACTAAAATTCTGCCCTGCGCCAGAACGCGATTCATCTCTTTTGCCACATTGGACATCACTTCAAAGTACTTTTCATAGTCCTTGTAGAAACCTTCATAATCAAAAGGTGCATTGAAGTATGGAGGCGAAGTAACAATCAAGTGAATTGATTCGTCCTTCACTTCCGGCATTGTCTCACAATAACCGATGATTAGTTTATGAAATGTTTTCATATTTTTCGCTCACTTTATCTTCTTGCGGTTCAATGTGCATAGACTATCTATTTTGTCACTACATATTTTGAATTCATCAGTATCGGCGCCGCCCCTTCGGAAACTCTTTCCAAATCCAATTCCTTTTCCTACATCTATTTAGTTCTCACAAGGCTTGAAAAGAAGGCGATTGAGACAGGCTGGGACGTCTGGCGTTCCTCTCACCAAGCTAAAAAAAGAACCGGCAGCAATGGGTCACACTGCTGCCGGTTTGAAATACAGGTCAGAGGGAAAATATCCCCTCCCCCGGTTAAGGAGTAATTATTTGTATCCCTGACTGATAGCTTCACCGAGATCAAAGATCGGCAGGTAGATCACGACGATGATGCTGCCAACGACGGTAGCCATGATCACGATCAATAGCGGTTCGATCAATGAAGTGAGGCGGTCAATCACGGAATCCACCAATTTTTCATAGAACTGAGCGGCTTTGCCGAGCAGTTTATCCATGTCTCCGGTTTCTTCGCCGGTGGAGATCATTTGCAGCAAGGTGGGGGGAAAGAGCCCGGTTCTACGGAAGGAATTTGCCACGCCATAGCCTTCTTTGACCATCACTCGGGCACGCCGCACACCGCCTTCGACAACGGCATTTTGCACAACGTTTTCGGTGAGTTCCATAGTATCCATGATGGGCACGCCGGCAGCCATGAGGATGGAGAAAGTGCGGGAAAACTTGCTCATGATGGAGTTTTTGATCACGGAGCCGACTACGGGGATTCTCAGTTTGAAAGCATCGATGAAATAGCGTCCTCGATCGGTGAGATAGATGAGGAACAACCCGACGAAAGAAGCAATCAACAGCAAAAACGTGGCAAAGACGTTATCGGTCACGAAGTTGCTGATATTGATGGCAAGGACGGTGGGAGCGGGAAGTTCGGCGTCAAAATCCGCATACACGCCGGCAAAAAGCGGAATGATATAGTAGAACATAATCCAGATCACGCCCATCAAAAAGACCATGATAAACATGGGATAAGCCATGGCGGAAGCCACTTTGCGGCGGGTGTCCTCGATCTTTTCCAGATAGTCCGAAAGCTCGTCCAACACGGTGTGCAGAGTACCGGAAACTTCACCGGCTTTGACCAACGCCACATAGAGCGGATTGAACACGCCGGGGTGCTGTTCCATCGCCTCGGAGAGGGAAAATCCCTTGCGGATGTCATCGCCAAGCTTGCGCAGAACTCTGGCAAACTTTTTGTGTTTCTCTTCTTTCTCGAGGTCGGTGATCGCTTTTTCGATGGTGAGACCGGCGGAAAACATGGTGGAGAGCTGCCGGGTGAAAAACACCAAAACCCGCAGGGACACGCCGGTGCGGATTTTGTAGATCGTGAGCATAAGCTTGTCAAAGAGGGAGAGCTTACCCTTGAAAGCGCCTTCGGAAGCGGCTTTCACGGAGATAATGGTATTTCCCTCCTTAGCCAGCTTTTCGACTGCCATGTCGAGGGTGTCACCTTTGATGATCCCCTCAATTCTGGCTCCCTTGGCGTCCTTTACGATGTAGGAAAAATTTGGCATAGTGGATACCTTCTATTTTACTTATTATTATTCGACAACAGTCATCTTGATGACTTCGCGGATGGTGGTGATGCCGCGTTTCATCTTTGCGATTGCGGCATCATGCAAAGTGCGCATTCCGGATTTGAGCGCGGAAGCACGAATCAAATCCTGGTTTCCGCCTTCGTAGATCAAGCGGCGGATATCGGCATCGACGGTGAGCAATTCAAAGATACCGGTTCTGCCGGAAAATCCTGTGTTATCGCAATGGACGCAGCCTCTGCCCATCTTGAACTTTGCGGTGGCGATATCTTCTGCGGAAAGCCCGCTATCAGTGAGTTCCAGCTCTGTGGGGACATAATCTGTCACGCAAAAGGAGCAAATCTTGCGAACCAGGCGCTGTGCCATCACCAAGGAAAGTGAGGATCCCACGAGATAGGGCTTGATGCCGATATCGATGAGACGGGTGATGGTGGCTGGGGCGTCGTTTGCATGCAAAGTGGAAAACACAAGATGCCCGGTTAGTGAAAACTTGATGGCGATATCCGCGGTTTCTTCGTCGCGGATTTCACCGATGAGCACGATGTCCGGGTCCTGACGCAAAACGCTGCGCAGGGCGGAACCGAAGGTGAGACCGATCTGTTCCTTGGTCTCGATCTGAGTGATGCCTTCGAGACGATATTCGACCGGGTCTTCCACGGTGATGATATTGGTTTCGATATCCTCGATTTCTTTCAAGGCAGCATGCAAAGAGGTGGATTTACCGCTTCCGGTGGGTCCTGAAACGATAATGATGCCATAGGGACGACGGATGATCTTGCTGAAGATGTCCATATCCTCTTGTTCAAAGCCGAGCGTAGTGAGCTTGAAGCCAAATTCGCCTTTGTCCAAAAGACGCATCACGACCTTTTCGCCAAGCACGGTGGGAGTGATGGACACACGCACGTCCACGCTTTTCATGGAGGTTTTCAGTGAGATGTGACCATCCTGGGGAAGGCGGCGTTCCGCGATATTGAGTTTGGACATGACTTTGACGATAGAGATCACGCCGGGGTGCATGCCGATGGGTGGAGTCATCACTTCGCGGAGGGATCCATCCACCCGGAAACGGATGCGGGTGGTCTTGGTGAGGGGTTCGATGTGGATGTCCGTGGCGCCTGCTTTGATGGCTTCGTTGATGATCAGGTTGATCAATTTGACGATCGGAGCATCGGCATTGGAGGAGGCGGAGGATATGGTGATCTCATTTTCATCCTCGTCCATGGCGACGAAATCGAATCCGCCGACGGCGTCTTCCACCTGAGAGGTGGTGCGAATGCTTTTATAGTATTTTTCGATTGTGTCGTGCAGGACGGAATCTCCGATGAGTTCCGGTTTGATGTTTTTGCCCAGGAGTTTTTTCAGGCTGTCCAAAACGGTTAGATTTTCCGGATCAGAGAGAGCGACGACGATGCCGTCTCCTTCTTCGCGCAGAGCGATGACTCTGTTTTCTGTGGCATAGGGCTCCGGAATCAAGGCGACGATATCGATATCGAGATCCATCAATTCCTTGTCTTTGACGATGTTATATCCCAATTGGAGATGTAGGGCGTTTAAAAGTTCTTTTTCGGTGAGATAACCGAGCTTCAACAGTGTATCCCCTATTTTGAGACCAAAGTTGGTTTGTTTGATCAGGGCTTCCTTGACCTGATCTTCGTTGACGTAGCCCTCGTGAACAAGCACCTCGCCAAGACGGGCAAACTGTGGATTGTAACTCATTACAACTATCCTCTTGTATTATTTACTTATATAAATCTATATTTACACGGCAGTCTTCGATTCGATCTTTCTCCCTGTTTTTGGAGAGGGGACGGCGGGAAACCATCCCCTCAACCAAACTTCGTAATTATTGTTTAGGGTGGCGGAGTAGCGCCAGTCCAATAGCGATAGAGTATCACGCTGGTCTCGGCAGTGATATTTGTGCCAAGCAGTCTTGCGATAACAGTGGCGCTGGTCTGTCCCGGAACCTCCACGGGTGGTCCTTGACCCGCTGGGACTTCTACGCGGAAGAAACGTATCTGACCCCAAGCCCAGCCCCGGAATTCCCCGGTGCCGTAGCTGCCGTTGTCCGTCCGTATCTTCCAGGCAGGTGCTCCCGTTTGATTGTTAAATCCCGGGATTGCCACAAACTGACCCTTTGTCGAGAGCAGCATGATGTCGGAGTTTCCTATTCCCAGACCCTGTCCATCGGTGAGCACGCAATAAATCTCGGTGGATTTAGTATCGGGGGAAGTGGCTCCAAAGTTCAAGTGTGCGGGGTTTGCCTGAGCTTCGAGACGCGGATCGTTGAGCGGTAGCTGCAAAGTTGCATAGCCATCCACTTGCGCGCCGGTGCCGGTGCCGGTGCTAGCCCGGACAGTGATCCAATCGTTGGTGTAGATACCAGAATAGGATAATGTGGTATAGGCTACACCGTTCAAAGAATCATCCTCGACGCTCACGTTGCCCACATAGGCATTAGCGCCGATCTGGCAATTGGAGACATTATCGATCAGTTCAAAGAACACCGAGGTTCCCCGGTCAACCGGGTTGCCATAGGTGTCTTTCACCACGGCTCCACCGACCACGCGCCAGAGACCGCCGCCCATGTTTTGACCGGTGTTGAATCCACCGATAAAGGGCCGCACTTCAGCGGGCGGACCGGCATGAATGACGATGTTTGCCTTGGTGGCACGTATCCAGCGGTTGTTTTTGACCACCGATGCACGAATCACGAGGATGCCGGATTCGGTGCCGCTATTCACTGAGATTTGAGCCTCACCTCCTGATGAAACGACCAATACCGAGTCCGCGACCGGCTGGTTATTCAGGTTTGCCCCGGCAGGCGGAATGGTGTTGACTATTCTGAAATAGACGTTTTGCGGGCTGTCGATCAGGTTGCCGTTGATATCCTTCAGTTTTACTCTCAGGATGGCGGATTCGGTGCCTCCGGTGTTGGCGACGTTCAGGTCGATCTGCCCAATCTGGGTGAAGCTGATCGAATGGATGTCGTCCGAGGTGACGTTGAAGATCAGTTGAGTCAGCAGAGTATCCCCATTGGCAAAAGCTTTGATCGTGGCTGCACCGGCGGAAAGACCGGGGGTGAAGCGAACCTGAGCTTCGCCATTTGCCTGGGTGTTGATCGTGACGGTCTGAGTAGTGTTTAGAAAGGTGCCCAGATTGGTCTCAAAACGCACCGGTTTGGTCTGGCAGGGATTGCCATGACTGTCATTGAGTGTGGCGCGCATGAAAATGTGATTGGGGCTGGAGACAAAGCTTGTATCCGCCGGAACCATCACATTGCCCACCTGGACAAAGGACTGTAAGCCAATCGCTGCGGGAGCTCCTGATCTGATCACTACTTCCCTGGTGCTCATGACTGTGCCGATTCCTGCCGACACGAATGCGTTTTCGACTCCGGGTGTCGTCGTTGCGACTACCCCGGCATTGTATTTCACATACGCTCGTCCGTTGATCGTTCTCGTCACTACGGCAAGCCCCAGGATGTTTCCGGCATCATCTACAAATCTTCCCTTGGTGCAGAAGAAGGTGATCAATGTGTTGTTTGGCACGGGGTTGCCCAAGATGTTGGTGGCATGGGCGTTGAGCTCCGTGGTCTGCATCACCGTCATGGGATAGGGGTTTGCATTGGAAAGGAAGTTTAGGGTGACGCTTTGGATGGGCGGCACGCTGATGATGGTCACATTGATGTGCGTCGTGTCCGCAGAAACGACGGAATCTGGATTGGCGGTTGAATAATTACGTACAACTGCCGTGATCAAGGCGACTCCGATGTCTCCATCATCCCAGAAAGTGGATTTCGCCACGCCGGTGCTGTCGGTTGGAACATTGGTCAGGATTCTGCCCAGATTGGTTTTGAAGCTTACTATCTGGCTGGGAACGCCAAAACCCTCTCCGTTCTTGACCGTTACGGCAATTTCGGAATAGGTGATGTTGTTATCGGCATAGATGGTATCCGGAGCAGCCACGATCTTGGTGATGATCCTGAGTTGGGATGCAGGAGGCGGAGCGGGGATCGCCGGAAGAATTGGCGGCGGGTTGCGCCTGTCGCAAGAAGTGGCAAGCGATACCAGCAGCAGCGCCAGAATGGTGATGATGGGGATAATGCGGTTAAATCTTTTCATGTGTTCCCCTTTATTCTTCTTCATATTCGATCAACGTACGCGTGAGGCGTTCGTCAATTTTGGGTACTGGACTCTTTTGATTCACGGAAACCAGGCGAGGCGTGATCTCTATGATCAGATCAGTATTTTCGACTACTTCATAGCGATGCTGGAACAGCTTGCCAATATAGGGCAGGTCGCCCAAGAATGGAAGTTTGGTGGTTTTTTGAGTGATCGAAGAATTGAGCAATCCGCCCACGATGATCTTCTTTTCGTTTGGAACCGTGACGGTGGTGGATATGCGGCGCACTTTGGTGCGAGGGACATACCCGCCGACGAGGTCGGTGACGGAGCTAACTTCGGGAGCGATGTGAGCGGTGATCATACCGCTGGAATTGACGGTTGGGGTCACGCGTAGCATGATGCCAACTTCTTCGCGTTCCACCTGGATCTGCTTGTCGTTGTCGGATACGACGAAGGGGACGACCTCACCGATGTGGATAGTGGCTTCGACACCGTTCAGAGCCGTCACGCGGGTATCGGTGAGCAGCTTGGCGGCATTGTTTTCCAATAGCCAGTCGATTGTGATGTCAAACGCTGTGAGCTGACGGCTGAAATGACCGATATCATTGAAGCCGTCCAGCCTTTGGAAATACTGCTGATTGGGCAGTGCTCCAAAATCGGTGGGATCGCCGTGAGGCAAGTAGCCGGTGACATCGTTGTAGTTATAGGGCAAGCCGGCTCCATGCTGGTTGACGGGGTCTTCTGCCAAGATGGTTGAGAGGTGATTCAGACGGCTCCAATCGATGCCAAATTTCTTGGCATTGGAAAGGTGGATTTCGATCAGCCGGACACGGATTTCGATCTGCTGTTGTTCGACATCAATCTCTTTGATCAGCTTTTCGATGTTTGTGAATGTTTCCGGATTGGCATAGATCATCAGGGCGTTCTGACCTTCCAGGGGAACAATCACTCCGGTGGTGTTTTCCAGAGATTTGCTCACCTTGACTGCGTTCAGATTGTTCAGATAGATGATCTTGCTACGTTCGCCGGATTCTTCCATGATGTTCTGCTTGGTGCCCACGAGGAAAGTGTTAGCTCCCACGACACGGTATGACAGACCGCTGGAGCGGGAAACCAAAGAGACCGCGGTCTCGATCGGAACATCTTTTACGTTGATGGTTACACGTTTTTCGTCGCGTTTATCCTTGTCTCCGGATTGATCGATCGCCAGAACGATGTTGGTTCCGCTCAATCTTGCCAGAGCGTTCAAAACCGAAGACAGGGTGGCATCATCAGCATTGAAGGTGACCTTGGTATTTAATGTGCTCGTCTGTGCCATCGCAGTCGTGACCATCAGAATGAAGGCCAAGACCAGGATGCTACACAGGAAACGTTTTGAGTTTAGCTCATGTTTCATATTTACTCCCACTATACTATATTTTTTTTTCATTACCAATTACCGGATGTATTTGCTTCGCCCGGTTTGTTGAAGTCGGGCATGGGGGGGCGGGACGCCAATTCTGTAGAGTAGGTATTGCCCGCATAGAAATAACGGATGGTTTTTTCACCGATATCCACGATCCTTCTGCCCTGAATGGTCTCACCGATCCTGGCGGCATGAATGGCACCCTGATACTCGATGTAAGCGATCTTATTGCCGTTTTCATCGATGGCGGTGGTGGAGAGGCGGAACGTGTTTCGGATCATATCCTCAAACTCTTTTTCCAGATCCATCTTATCTTTGATGATGTTTCCCTGACGCAGGGGATCGCGGGTGTTTGAAAACACAAAGTTCTTGCGTTCCTGGATAGAAGTTTCGATTCCCTTGATCTTGTTCAACAGAGTGTCGGAAACGGATTCCTTGGAGTGGATGGATTTATCGGGAATGGCGGTTACCTGAAAATAGACTGTGTAAAGTCTGATTCCAAAAGCCAGAAGCATGATCACGATGAGCGCGATGGCAAAGTCTTTCACATATCTCAGTTGCATCTATGCCTCCTTCTTCACTTTAAATATGGATAGCTCGATGGTGACCCGGTAGCGGGATTCGGTGTTCGCCAGCTTGGATTTGTCCTTGTCGCTGATCTGAGCAGGTGTAATATCCAAGGCATGAATCTTGATGATATGATCCAAGGCTTCCAGATCGGAAACAAACTGACCCATCTGGACGAACGTGGCTTCAAGCTCCATGTTATAGGTGGTTTCGATCAAGCCGGGTAGCGAGAACTTGTTTGCGTCCGAAAGCTTGTTGATCGTGATCCTGCGATGATGAGCCAATTCGCCGATGCTGGTCTTGAACTGATTAACCTCGTCAAAGCTGAAACTCGGCTTGCGCGTGAGGCTGTTGTCGATGATCAAGGCAAACTGACTGAGCTGTTCATCCATGATGCGGGCGCTGTTCAGCTTTTCCTGCGATACTTTGATCTTGTTATCCAATTGCCCGATATTGCTGGTATTTTTGCTGATCATGCTGGCAGTCAGCATAAAGAATCCAACCGCGACCAGCAAGATTATCAGGATTAATACGATGTATTTCTCTCTCATGGTTGAAATCCTTTTGCTGCTTGCTGGGAATCCATGCTATAGCATTCAATCACAAATTCCATGATTGCCGTATCTTTGACGATCTGCTTGGTGATCAGGCCGGATTTGATCTGCGGGAAGTCGTTGCTGATCTCGGGGTTTGATTTGAGCCTGAGGATAAACTCGTTGATCAAATCAAGCTCACGCACGTTGATATCCACCGGAGTGATGCCGTTGAGGGTCAGCACACCATTGGCATAAGAGAACTTGCGCACCGCGAGTTTCTGATCGATCTCGCGGCTCAAAGCCACCATCTTGTTCGCCCAGAAGATACGGTTGTTAAAGGTTCTCTCCAGCTTGTCGAGGTCGGCGCTGGAAAGGTAATCGCCGCTGGTCTGATAGCTCTGCAATTGGCGTTCTGTATCAGCCAGAAACTGTTTGCGGCTTTGCACTTTTTCCTTGAAACTCATGTTTAGATAGATGTAAGCAGACATCACGATGATCATTCCGACCACGAACGCGATGATGGACTTTTGGAAAGTTTTTCTTTCCCGTTCGCCCAAGAGCTTCATCTCGCCAAACTTGTTCATGTTGATTTTGAAGTAAAACGCGTTTGTCATCATCACTCCCTATTCAGCCCGCATTGCCAAACCAATTGCCAAAGCCAATTGGGGATCTTTTTTGTCCTGGAATTTCTCGGGCATTTCCACATTGATAAACGGCATAAATAACTCGGTGGGAATGCTCACTTTATCCTGAATATACTCCAGGAAACCGCGCAGCTTTGCAGTGCCGCCCATCAGATAGAGCTTTCTGAAATCGCTGTTTCCGGCTTCTTTGACGTAGAAACGTAGCGACCGGCGGATTTCTTCGACGATGGCATCTTCGGTGGACTTTTCAGATATATCCAGCATGCTGATCGTCTTACTTTCTCCGATACTGGGATCGTCCAACAAGCCCCATTCGAGTTTGTGAGCATCGGCTGCCTCCCAATCAAGCTGACGTCTGCGCATGATATCGCGGGTAAAATGGTATCCGCCATAAGGAATATCACGGGCAAAGAACTTGGATTGCGGACCCCAGATCACCATGTTGGTGCGGTGGGCGCCCAGATTGAGAAGCACAAATACTCCATCCTCTGCAAACGCATTGAGCGCAAAACTATTGGCGATGGCAAGAGAATCGATATCGACGATATTGGGACTCAGCCCCGCGGTCGCCAACGTGTTGGTGTGCTCGTTGAGCAGTTCTTTGGAAGTGGCGGCAAGCAGGATGTTCATGTTATTCGTCTTTTCTTCGACGCTCAATACCTGATAATCCAGCACCATGTCCGTTCCGCTGATAGGGATGTGCTTTTTGGCTTCGAAAAACAATGCTGATTCCAGCTCATCATCCGGCAGAAAGATAGTCTTGATCTGCTTGATGCTGGTGTTGTCTCCGCCAATGGAAGTAACCAGATGTTGGATTTTTTTGGGGTTGATCCGCAGGGTTTTTAGGATCTCCACGATCACCGGAGCGAAACGCTCATGCCGTAGATCGCTGGGGAGATACTCAATTCCGTGGGGAACAGTGGGGCGAACCTCATAGTTCAACAGCTTGAATCCGTCGTGCAATCTCTTCAGATGGACGACCTTTACGCTGTGCGAACCGATGTCGATTCCCACTGATTCCTTGAACTTAAGCGTTTTTGTTTTCTTCATAGTTCCTCTTATCTATGACTATATTTATAAGCTTTCGGGTGGACGTTTGATAACCCAGTTGAGTGCCGCAAAGGGAGTTTCGTCCTTGCGGGTGACTTCAGGAAAATCTATGGGTGATGTCTTGTAAAATCTACTGTCGTAGAAATAATTTTTCTTATACCCGGTTCCGTTGCCGCTGGCTCCGGGATAGTTCACATTCGTGAGCGGAATTCCCAGCACGGGATCGGTATGGGCGACCAATCCGGGCGCGCTTGAGCCGCCGCAAAAGTCGTTCGGTTGATTCCAGAGACCGCCTGATGGCCATTCCGCGTCCAAATAGCTGCGGTGGACAAATCCCCTGCGGCGTTGCGACACCGAGCCATAGATGCTGATGTATCCGCGTTCCAGATAGGGAACCCGCTCGGGCCAGATCGGATTATACCAGGGAAAATCAATCAGCGGAGGCCATGGCACAGATTGCGGAAATCTCCTGCGATGTAGGTCGATCCATTTATATACCGTGTTTCCAATTCTAAAGTTTGGCACCGATGGATGCGGGTGTTGATATTCAAAAGTGAAGACGCCATCCTTCCAGTTTACGCCTCTACCGTCCCCCAAGGCTGCCATTGCGGCATAGATCCAGATTCCACCAAAGCCGGTGTCCGGTCCCATATTGGTGTGAATGCGCAGTGAGTCCACAGGACTGCGATAGGCATATTTCACCACGATGGATTTCTCGGATACAAGCCCGACGACATCGCTGCTATTGCCCGCCGGATTGGTTCCCCTGCTTGTTCCGGAGAGCAAAATGTCTCCGATCAGGAAAAGAGTGTCCGCGCAACCCCAGGTTTGATATGACCCGAAGGTGCCTTTCAGCCACAGCTTGCTGTTGACAAATTGAGACCGGTTCCCTGAATTACCGTTGCCTGCCATCGTCCACACGGTATCACGGATCATATAACTGTTGCGATATTGTAGGTTTGCCGGATTAGGCGGCGGGTAGGGAATATAGACATCGGAAAAACTTCGCACCCAGTCAGTTGGATCCCCCATTTGTGCAGTATAGCTTGATCCATTGACTTCAACTAACATTATGCGTTCACGATCGAGATCGGAGGGACCCACATAGTTTCCTGTATTGCGAATGCGGTTTGCCTGATCGGGGAATACCACGTGACCGTAATTCTCGGTCAAGCCTCCGGGGAATACTTCGTTCACGTTGTAGCCCGCTGGATTAGAAAGCACTACGCCGTTGGTGGTTACCCACCCATGAAAGATCGGCCATCCGTTGTTGTCTCCGCCGCCGCCTTGTTTGATCCGGATATCGGTGTTGCTATGCACTCTGCCATACAACATGTCTGGTCCCCAGAAATACACGGGGTTGCCATGCATCGAAGCATCGGTATCGCTAAAATACATAAACTTGGCGAAGGTTTCGCTTTCCAGGGTCAAAACTCCATATTTACGGATGATGGAGTGCTTGGGATTGGCAAACGCCACCTGACCGATCCCGGTTTTGGATCTAACTAAGGAGCGCACTTCGGTCATTTGTTTTTGATCGCCCACCACGATATCTTCCAGGGTATCCAATGTGGTTCCCTTCTGAAGCACGGATTGCATTTTAAACGTCTTTTTCATGGCTGAATTGACGATCTCCACCGCTCTTTCGGTGGTTCTGACCGGAATAATAACTGAGCCCATCTTTTGGGCGATCTTTTGCCCGCGGTAGGCTTCCGAACGCAGAAACAGCATCGTCTGAAGATTCTCAAAGTCATACTGAAACGCCATCACGTCTCGCATCGCCAGGCTGGACAGGGTGAAACCGGACATCATCGCGATCACCATCAAAAGCATGGCTACGGTGATGTTCCCACTGGGTTTTCTTATGTATTGCAGCATAAGACCTCCTTAGGCAGTAAAAAAGATATTGTCATTTTTTCACCATCTTGGTCTTGTATTTGATATAACGGAATGCGTCCTTGCCGGTCTTGACCTTTCCGTGCAAGGTCACTTCGATAGCGATTAATTCCGGACCTTGGTTGACCTTTTTGATCTGGAACTTTTCCAGGGTCATCGTGTCCAGCTTGTCTCTTTTGGGAAATAGATAAACAGGTGAGGAGATCTGGATGCCGCGATGCACATAAGTGGCGCGAACCGCGTTGTCATAGAGAAAGAACTGTGCATAGTCCGTGGTTTCCAGACCGTCCTTGGTGGGGGGAGTCACTTTGATTGCATTGCCGGTTGTAGCACCAAAGGGTGCTCCGAGCAATCTCATATATATGGCATTGTTCACACCGAGAAATTCAACGTTGTTTCCGGTGCCGGCAGCGATGCCGTTTTTGATCGTATTCAGGCATTCAAGACCGTCTTTTTGCAAATCCGCCCAGGCATTTAGCTCCTGGTATTTACGGAAAAACAAGCTGATCCCCACTGCGGAGATCATGATCAGGATCACCACGATCACCATGACCACGATCACTTCGATCAGGCTGACGCCGCGCTGGTTTGACAAGGGGTGTTTCAGATTCAACTTCATCGGGTTTTCCACTTACATAAAATAGTCTTCGCGCATGCGGATATAGCGTGGTTCCTTGGTGAATGGATCACGCCAGGTGAGGGTCGCCACCAGGTAAACAAAATCCAGCAATTGCTCGTTTGAGGATTCCTGACCACGCCTAAGCTCGATCGTCATCCTGCCGGTGAGCACCTTGCCTTTGGTGAGCTCATCGATCACATACTCAACGCCGGTCTGGAGAAGGAAAGGCTGGCTGCGGGAATGACGGTAATACTCCATCTCCAATTCTCCGGTGACGAGCAGAGTAGCAACCCGGTCACGATAATTCGTGACCAGCTGCTTCTCCGCAAAAACTACTCCGATATAGATGCTGATTACCAGTATGACAATCACCAGCACCAAAACCAGTGCTTCGATCAGGGTCATGCCGCTTTGTCGGCGGATGAACTCAAAGGGTTTATCCGCCCTAAAGGTCAAATCGGTTGCCTGAGATGTCATCTTAGTAATCCTCATTATCAGAATCCTGCACCAGTGGCAAATTGTTTCGCATTTTCGGCAAATTCTTCCGCGATGGTGCGCTCGATCAGATTGTTCATCACGAGGTTATACAGTGATTGATCGCGGGTTTGCATGCCTTCTTTGGTGCTCGCTTGGATGATGGAAGGGAGCTGATAGGTCTTTTCTTCGCGAATGAGGTTTCTCACCGCGGCGTTTGCTACCATGATTTCCACTGCCGGAACGCGTCCCTTGCCGTCTTTGGTGGGCAGAAGGATCTGCGAGATCACCGCTTCCAGGGATTCGGAAAGCATGGAACGAACCTGTTGCTGCTGTTCCTTGGGGAACATGTCGATGATCCGGTCAATGGATTTGGTGCAGCTTCCGGTGTGCAGAGTGGCAAAAACGAGATGTCCCGTTTCCGCTGCTGTCAACGCCAGCGACACGGTCTCCAAATCCCGCATTTCACCTACTAAGATGACGTCCGGATCTTCACGCAGGGCGCTGCGCAGGGCAGCAGTGAAACTCCAGGTATCGTGCCCCAGCTCGCGTTGGTTGATCAGGCTGTTTTTACTCCTGTGAACAAACTCGATGGGGTCTTCCACGGTGATGATGTGACAATTTCGCTTTTCGTTGACGGAATCGATCATTGTCGCCAGAGTTGTGGATTTTCCGCTTCCGGTGGGTCCGGTCACGAGGATCAGTCCCTTTTCCTTGGTGGTCAACCGCTTCAGAATTTCCGGCAGATGCAATTCATCATAGCTCTTGATTTCATTTGGAATCACGCGGAAAGCGGCGGAAATGCCGTTGATCTGATGAAACGCGTTCACACGAAAGCGCACATCGTTACTTAGCTTGGTGGAAAAGTCGATTTCCAGGTTTCTTTTAAAGAGCTCCTGCTGGGATTCGTTCATGACGCCGAAGACCAGGTTCTCCACTTCCTCCACGGAAAGAATGGGTAGGTTCAGGCGTTTCATTCTGCCGTTGACGCGCACCATGGGATGCGAGCCCGCTGCGACGTGCAAATCCGATGCACCGGCTTCGGCAGTGAAACGTAGCAGTTCGTGGATAGTCAACTTATCGTCCTCCCGATTAGTCCGTTTCCGTTCCTCCGGATTCAGGGTTTGTCCAGGTATCGACACCATAGCCATGGAACTTTGCCTCTTTCACTTCATACCATACCTGTTTGCCTTCGCCGCCGGCGAAATCCTGGGTGGAAGTTGCGATGATCTTGTTGGGGGGATTGCCGGTCACGTCAAACTTCCAGTTTTTGATTGTGGCTTCGCCCAAGCGGGCTTCTTTCATGGCAAGCACGACGGAAAAGTTATCGGTGCTGCCATTGGTTTGAAGATAGACGTCGTAAGTTTTGCGAATCGTGCTGATCGCAGTTTGCGCTTCGGTTGAGCGGGATTTTTCCACATATCTGAGATAGCGGGGAACTGCCAAAGCTGCCAGGATGGCAACGATGATCACGACCACCAATATTTCGATAAGCGTGAAGCCCTTTTGGTTTTTCAGTTTACTGAGCATTTTGTCTTCCTCCTAAGGAATATTTTTATTGTAACTTGGTATTAAGCACATTGTGTGCCAAAGTGCAAAAAAATACTATTTCCACACTGTTTCAATAAAATGACTTGACGTATCTTTGTCCACATATTTTTTGCACCCATTGAAAACTAATCTGAAATCAAAGGAGCTTCATAATGCATCCATCCTCATTCAGAGCACTCATAACGGCGCTCGCGCTCATAGCTGCGCCGATGTTAGTCGCCGAAATCGTGTTGGTTCCCACTGCAGTGACCAATCAAAATAGACTGAACGACACGGACGTCCTTGCCGAATATAACGGTGGCGCGATCCTGCGTAGCGATCTCGACAAAAAAATCTCCAAAATCCCGCCCAACGCCCAGGGAAGATATCGCACCGTGGAAGGGCAGATACAGGTTCTGGATATCATGGCGGTGGAGGAAGCCTTTATGGCAAAGGCTTTGCAATTGGGCATCGACAAAGAACCCGAAGTGGCTGAAAAGATCAACTCCGGATTGAGACAATTCTATATCCAGGAATTCTATACCCGCAACGTCGGCAACTTGGTCGTAATCACCGAAGATGACAAACGCACATATTATCTGGAAAACAAAGCCGCCTTCTACCTCTTTCCAAACATCAGCATAAACTACCTCCAAGCCGAGAACGAAGAGCAAGCCCGGCTGGCGATCCAGATGCTAAACAAAGGTGATTCCTTTTCCAACGTTTCTGATCTGTATAATATGAATACCTACGTGAAGGGGCTCAAAGGCGTGGTCAAAAACATCCGGCTCAATGGAAACATCCCCGGCATCGGAAACGACCTCCCTCTCGAAAACCTCATCGCCGCCAATCTCGAAAAGCTGAACTCCATCGTCGGTCCCGTGCAAACCTCCACCGGATGGCATGTCTTCATGGTGATAGAACACGTTGCCGGTAGCCAACGGGACTACTCTGAAGTGCAGCCGGAACTCGATCAGCGCGTCCGTCCACTCGTCGAAAGACGCATCCTCAACGAACTAACCGACCGCATCAAGGCAAAATATAACGTGGTTATCAAAGACGATTTGCTCGCAGAGATCGACCTGAAAGTCCTCAAAGCCAAACCCGAGATCGAATCCGCCCTCGTCGTCACTTCTTCCAATCCCGAGATCTCGATGAGCGTCAAACAGGCTTATGACAGCTTCAACCGCCTCAGCCAGCAGGAACAGCTTTTTTATACAAAAGGCGGCGGCGCGGCACAATTAGTCGAACAGGAGCTGATCCGCAACCTCCTTTTTGTGGAAGCCAAAGCACTGAACTACGAACAGTATTTTCAAGGCAACGAAGAATATGAGCAGATGCGCCGCTATTTTATCCTGAACGTTGCTTTCCGCAGACTGGTTTTGGATGCCATCAAGGTCAGCTCCGAAGAAAGCAGAAAATACTATGATGCACGTCTCAGCGAATACACCTCACCCGCCTCCCGCGCCATCCAGGTTCTCTGGTTTAAAAATGAAAAAACCGCAAACCGCGCCTGGAAGAACTTTAAACGCGCTCACAAACTCAATGACGAAAAACGCATGCAAAGCCTGATCGCGGAATATTCCACCCGTCCGGAGCAAGCCCTGTTGGACAATCAATATAACAACGGCGTCATCACCGGCATCGGGCAGGACGCTGATTTTTCCAAACGCATCTGGGACAACCCGGTCGGCTATCTCAGCCCGGTCTTTACCACCGCCAAAGGCGAAGTCGTATTCTTCCGCACTACCAAGGAAAACCCCGAGATTGTGAAACCCTTCACCGAGATGGAACCCCGCATCTTTGGCATCCTCAAAAAGGAAAAAGAAACCAGCCAACAGCAAAAAGTATCCCAAGAACTGTTTGAAGAATTCAACCTGCGCAAATATCCGGAACGCATCCGCCTGCTCCTCAGCGCCGAAGAACTCTTTAACCTCGCGGACAATTCTGCCCGAAACCGCAGTTTCAACGACGCCATCACCTTCTACAACCAGATCATCCAAAACTATAAAAACAACACCGATGACTATAAAGCCTCTTTCATGAAAGCTTTCATCATCGCCGAAGAAATGAAGAACACCGATCTCGCTCTCGATCTCTTCAAGGCTTTCGTGAAAGATTTCCCCACAGGTGATCTGCATGAATCCGCGCAATTTATGATCGAATCCCTCGAAGGAAACATCGATCTCAATATCGACGGCGAATAAAACAAGCTGCGAACCTGACCCAAAAGAAACCCCTCCACACGGAGGGTTTTCTTTTTGGGTGAACGCTATGGAATTACCGACGTCCCCGTCGGTTCATGTCCGCAGGATCAGTTACAGATTTGTGGATGGATTACGATATGTGCAAATGTGTCAAGCTCAGCGCCACCGTCGCCGACGGGGACGTCGGCGTTCCATGAGGTGGCGCTGTGGGGAATCGGAATTACCCACCCCACTGGGAAGCCGAACTCCGATTCGGCTAAGTCGTAAAAAAAAACTCTCCTCCCCATGCTTGACATTATGTCATCATAGTCCGCAGTAATGCAAGAACATATCAATACTATACACATATTCATAGCAAGCTTGTCTCTCCTTAGCATTACGGAGTCAATACGGACTTAGTCCGTAATGAGTCCGTATTGATTCCGTAATGCTAAGGGGGAGATGTAGCGCAGGATGCCGATCCTGCGGGTGAACAGATGAGCGGGTGAACAGGTGAGTGGGTGAACAGGTGAACCCGTCATTCCAGCGAAGGCTGGAATCCAGTCCTTGACTTAAAACTTTGCCTGTAAATGATTTAATGGTTTTTATTAGATGTCAACGGCGGAGTTTTGGGTTAAAGCGAAGTCTCAGCAAAATAAAGACGTGAAATTTATGGGGTTGCCGCGTAGTAACCGACGAGGACGTCGGTAATTCCATGTTCGCTCCACCTTTCCCCCCTTCCACCTTTCCACCAATAAATAATTGCCTTGACATTTCAGGGCTGTCCAAAACATTGGCGTTTCAGAGTAAATATCTCATATTATCAAGGAGTTAGATAGATGAAACGCACCTACCAACCGTCCAACCGTTCACGTAAGAACACACATGGTTTCAGAAGCCGTATGGCTACCAAGAATGGCAGAAAACTTTTAGCACGCCGCAGAGCTAAAGGAAGAAAAACCCTCAGCGTATGAGCGATGTTGCGCTGGATCACTCAGCACAAGGAATACACAGGCTTTTCTTCACCTCAGATCTATATCCGGACGGCACACTTTTATGCAGCCGTGCAGACCTCGGAAAATGAATTTGCCCTGGGCATCACCATCAGCAAACGCGTCGGCAAAGCATGTCTGCGAAACTTTCTCAAACGGCGGATCAAATCCTGGATTCGCTCACGTGGGGATCAATTACCCATCGGATTCAAGCTCAACCTGGTAGCGAAACCAGGCGCGGGCGCCCTTTCCTGGCAAGATTTATGCGCGCAATTGGAAGAACTGACCCTCAAGCTGCGCGTGCAGGCGGACTGATCACCATCCTTTTGCGCTTGCCAAACTATCTTTTCATCCTGCTGATCACGCTGTATCAGAGGATTCTCTCACCTGTGCTGCCACGCTCCTGCCGCTTTGAGCCAAGCTGCAGTCACTATGGCAGGCAGGCATTTCAGAAATACCCTTTGCCCCAGGCGCTCTATTTGACGCTTTGGCGCATCATTCGCTGTAACCCCTTTTGCAAGGGCGGTTACGACCCACTTCCCTAAGGAGGAAACGTGGATAAAAGAACTTTGACCGCATTATTGTTAATGCTGATCCTCTTTCTCGTCTTCCAGCAATTTATCTGGAAAAAACCACCTGCCGCGGCAGCTCCGCAAAGCAGTCAACTAGCAGACACAATTGCAGCTACGCAAAAAGCCGACAGCCTCGAAATCGCCGTTCCCGTGGTGCTGGACAGCCTGCTCGCCATTGGTGCGGGAGAAAAAACCCTCACCCTCTCCAACGATCTGATGACGGTCAGTTTCTCCAATATTGGGGGAGCGGTCACCGCCGTCCACATGAAGAAGTTTTTCTATCAGAACTCTCAGGAAGTCAATCTCATACCGGAAAACGGCAGGCTTGCCGGCACAAAGATCTTCCAATCCGGCGTGCAGAAAGACCTGGGCAAGATTCCCTTCCTCTATCGTGAAGTGCCGGATTCAAACGCGGTCGAATTCTATCTCGGCGATGCGGCAAACCCCCTGATCGTCAAACGCTACCGGATTGACGGTAAATATGGCATCCTGCTGGATGTCCTGGTTCAGAGCCATGATCCGGTCAGCGGCATCGCTTTGGACTTTTCAGACGGGATTGCGGACAGCGAAAAGAACACCAAATCCAAGCCGCAGGAATATAAGTTTTGCCTCAATGCCAACAACGAGATCAAGAAGACCTCGCTCGCCAAGCTGAAAAAAGCACCCCTCGGTGAATCGGTAAGCTCCTTCTCCTGGGCTGCCATGCGCAGCAAGTATTTCAACATCTCTGTGTTGGACAATAGCAATCTCATCCGCAACTATGAAGCGTTTGTGAATACCAGAACCGGCAATCCCGCCATGCGTCTCGATTCCCGTCAAAGGGATTCCAGCAACACCTGGGAACAGTCTTTTGTCATCTATGCCGGACCGAACGATTTTGAGATACTCTTAAGCTATGGCAAACAGATGGAAGACATCACCGAGCGCGGGATATCCTGGCTGCGCTGGCTTTCCAGCATCATCGCCTGGTTTCTCAAATTCCTGCATAGCTACATCCCGAACTATGGCATCGTGATCGTCATTTTCTCCATCGTGCTCAAGATCGTCCTGCATCCGCTCACACACAAAAGCATGGACGCCAACCTCAAGATGCAGCACATCCAACCTCAGGTGCAGGCAATCCAGTCGCAGTATAAAAGCGATCCGCGCGTCATGCAGGTGGAGCTTTCCAAGCTTTACAAGGAAACCGGCGCCAGCCCCTTCTCCGGCTGCCTTCCACTGCTTTTGCAAATGCCGATTTTCTTCTCGCTTTATAGCGTGTTGCGCAACACTCTGGATATGCGCAACGCCCATTTCGTCGGGTGGCTCAAAGATCTCTCAGAGCCGGATCCCTATCTGGTGCTGCCCATCATCATGGGTATCTTCATGATCCTCCAAAGCCTGATGATGAAACCGCCCGCGGGTAACATTGCTCAGATGGACGACAAACAAAAAGCCGCCCAACAAAGCCAGAAAATGATGACCTGGCTGATGCCGATCATGATGTTCTTTATCTTCAAAGGCATGCCAGCAGGGCTGGTGCTCTATTGGACGGTTTTCAACATCCTCACCGTGATCCAGCAATACTATTTACAAAAACATTTTAAACAAAAGGACAGCAAATGACCACTATCGAAAAGACCGGACAAAGCATCGAAACACTGATCGCCGAATTCCGCAAAGAACACAACCTCAAGGACTGGGAACTGAGATATGACATTTTGAAGAAACCCTCCTCAGGTTTCTTGGGACTATTTTCAAACAAGATCGCCGTCGTGCGTTTCGACCTTCCCGCCCTTGAAGACCGAGTCCGCCTCTTTTTGCAGAAACTTATGGAAAAGATCGGCATCGGATTTGACAGCGTCACCGCCAAGCGTGAAGGAAAGATCATCTATCTGGAAATCTTCGGCTGCAAGGATCCCGGCTTTCTCATCGGCAAAAACGGGACCATGCTCGAGACCATTCAATTTTTGCTCAACCGCTCTTTTGAAAGCGACCGCAGCCTGGACAATATCTATCTCGATGCGGAAGGTTACCGCGCCCGCAGGGAATCATCCTTCCTGCGTCCATTCATCCCTATGATCTCCAAGATCAAAGCGCACGGAAAGCCTCTCACGCTGGATCCGATGAGCGCCGGCGAAAGACGCATCATTCATCGGCACGTGGAACGCGATCGCGGCTTGCGCACTCTCACCATCGGCGAAGGCGAAAAGAAACGCATCGTCATCTTCTCCTCCAAACATAAGGAGAGCGAAGTGCTTTCCCAAGCCCGCGAGCAACATCCCAAACGCCCACCCCGCAAGGATGACGATCCCAAAGGATAAACCTGCCCATGAGCATTAGGATAGACAAAATCTATGCCGGAGACTATTGGTCGGATGGCGGTGCCTTCATGGGGGTGCTGCCATATTCGATCTGGGGCAATACCACTCAGATCGACGAACGCCACCGCAAATCCCTTTCCCTCAATCTTGTCCTGATCCGCACCCTTGAAAGATGCATCCTTGTCGATACCGGTCTTGGTAACCGTCTGAACAAGAAACAGATCGACATCTTCAAACCCTCCGAATTCCTGCTTCCGCAATCCCTGAGCGAGCTTGGTATTCGGGATATCGATATCACGGACGTGATCATGACGCATCTGCATTTCGACCACGCGGGGGGAATCGTCACCGGCTTCCAGGACACCGACCGGCTCACCTTTCCCAATGCGGAATATTGGATTCAACGCAGCGAATGGGAAGTCGCCAAAAATCCTGACGGATTGAACCGCGCTGCCTATGCCTTTGAACACCAACTCTCGCTACTTGAATCAGACGGAAAGATCAATCTGATCGAAGGCGACAGCGAAATCTACCCCGGCGTTCGTCTCACCCTTTCCAAAGGACACAGCGTCGGCCATCAAATCATCGAAATCGATAGCCACGATGGATTCTATATCTATGCCGGAGACATCATCCCCACGATGTTTCACGCACTCCCGGCGATCACTTCCGCCTATGACGTCTGCCGCAAGGACACCTTCAAAGCAAAACAATACATCTATGCCAAACTAAAGGAAAAACAAGGATTTCTCCTGCTCGACCACGATAACGACAAATGGGCGATCCCCCTTGCCGATTTGCGTATCTGATTGACGGTATATGGAATTACCGACGTCCCCGTCGGTTCCTGTCCGCAGGATCGGTTACAGATTTGTGCATGGTTTACAGATTTGTGCATGGTTACGAAATTGGTAGATGTGTGATGTTTATCGCTACTGTTGCCGACGGGGACGTCGGCGTTCCATGAGGTGGCGTTCCATGAGGTGGCGTTCCATGAGGCGGCGTTCCATGATTATGGAATTACCGACGTCCCCGTCGGTTCTTTTCCGCAGGATGGTTCCTGTCCGCAGGATCGGTCACAGATTTGTGCATGGGTCACAGATTTGTGCATGGTTTACGTATTGGCAGATGCGTCATGTTGATCGCTACTGTTGCCGACGGGGACGTCGGCGTTCCATAATCTTTCCACATTTCCACTATATTCTATACGTACAAACAATAATAAGCGGTTTGTTCAGCCACTTTTAGCTTGAACTTGGCATTGGCGGGAACCATAAAAGTCTCGCCTTTACTAAATGTTTTCCACTCGGTTTCGCCGGGCAGCAAAACGGTGAGTGCACCGGATACGACGCTCATGTATTCCACGGTTGATGTGCCGAATTCATAATCCCCGATCTCCATGACCCCCACGGTGGACTTGCCGGAAATGTTTTCCAGCGCGATGGATTTGACCTTCCCTTCGAAATATTCGTTGACTCTTAGCATATTGATCTCCTTGAATTGATTTTGCCCAGGTTATATTTCAGCGCCAAATTGTCAAGCACGGATCATGTAAACAGCAAACGCCCCGGAAGATCCGGGGCGTTCACGTTAGCTACGATGAGCTTAAGTTATTTTACAATGACCATTTTCTTGGTCTGGTTCATGGACGGGGTGCTCAGCTTGTAGAAGTAGATACCGCTACCGCAGGCATTGCCCTTGCTGTCCTTACCATTCCAGTTGATGTTGTGGACACCTTCGTTGACGCTGAAGGTCTTCACGGCTTGGCCAAGGATGTTATAGATGGTGATGGTTCCGTTTTCGCCGGCTTTGATCTCGACGCCGATATTCACATTGCTGTTTGATTTGAAGGGGTTGGGATAGGCATTGCGCAGTGTGGTGGCTTCGGGAAGCACGGGCGGAACGCTACCTTCGACGGTGACGCTCACGGGGCCATGGAAGTTGCTGGAGTTATAGTCAACGCTTTCCAGCCAATACCAGTAGGTGCTGCCGATAGATACTTCGCTATCGGTGATGCTATAGGTTTGGGTGGTGCTGGTGTTGGTGGCGGGCACCATCACGGGAGTGATCATCAGCGCGCCGGCTTGGTTGCTGCTCTCGCTGCGATAGACTCTGTAGCCCAGCAGTCCGGTTTCGGAATGGCTGATCCAGGTGAGTTTCACGAAGTATTGAGCAGTGAGAGAGGCATAGAAACCGCTCAGCTCGACAGGGAGGGTGGGATCCACAGGACCAAGGATGAACGGCAATAAGGGAATGTCCTTAGCCGCAGTAATCTCGAAGGTGATCAATCCATCGATGTTGGCCACGGCATGCCATGAGCCGCTCTGGTAGTAGGCGCCCCAGGGTGAGGCGGTGGCGATGGTGATGACCCAGGGACCGGCACCATACAGATGAAGAACAAATTCTTCATCCGCGACAAATCCGGGATTGGGGAATCCGGGAATGATACCACCGGGAACGTTGTCGGCAGGTCCGCCGGTAAGAGTGATAGTGACTGTTAAGAAAGGAGTCGGGACGCCTTCTTCAAAGTCATAATCCCCTGGTGGAACATCAGGTGTTCCGACGAAATGTGCCGTATGATTTTCCATGATATTGGTCACAACATATTCCAGGGGTAACCAAGTGTAGTCAACCATCATCACGCTATAAGTGGCACTGGTGCCTTGCAGCATTGAGAAGGTGTGCGGGGTGAAGTGCTCCGTGGGAATACCATTGACATGAATCATGGCACCAACGGGATTGGAGGTGACAGGCACATTCCAATAAATGGGCGGTGGCGCATCGCGGTTGATTTCGAAAGCCCAATAGACACAGCCTTGGGCATCGCCTTTGGGGCTGGCTTGGGCACTACGTGTATTGGGAGCGATTCTGGCAGCGACCGGAGCGAGAATGCGCTTTCCGCCGGGGGCGACAGGATCGGTGATGTAAGGAACTATTTTCCAAACGTAGGTGCCAACGCCAAGGACGGGGGTCATCCAGCTCAAGGTGCCTGCGGGAAGATTGATCGGCACTGCGGCGTCGTTCCACCACAGTTTGTATCCTTCAGGTGTGGGTCCCGCGTCGGGCATCCAGGCAAGCATGATTGGGCCGTCCGGAGCATTCCATGCCCAGTTGATCACTGCTCCGGGGAGCGGATACGTGGGAATGGCAGGCGGGGGATTGACGATGGTGGGTGTTCCCACGAAATGAACATTCGCATTCGCTTGCAGGTTGTTGATCGGGAAAGTCGCAGGATTCCATGTGTAACCAGGCCAAACGACCGAGAATGATCCGGTGAAACCTGCAGGGAGGGTAAATACCCAGGGAGTGGAATTTTCGGTAGGGATACCATTAATATGGATCGGCACACCGGCAGGAGCGGATGTGACCGTGACGGTGTAGTCAGTTGGGATCACTGGAAAGGGAGGGACTCCAACCCATGCATTCGCGTCTATACGGCTCCAGCTAGCCGTACCGGTGGGAACTATAACATCATACGTTGCAGTTTCTCCAGTTGGGATATAGGTTAGGCTAAGGATCAGAGTTGATCCAATTGGCCACGCTGCAGGGAAAATAGATTGGTTAACGGATGCAACCGCTCTACCCCCTAAACGACATACTCTAATAAGAGAAGCTCCATGAGTCGCATTAGAGCGTGTCTCGTTCTGTGTTACATTGTGGACGCTGTAGAAATAATCAGTTGTATGGTTCGGAGAATCCGCGGTCACATAATCATAAATTGCTCCCGTATGGGTTGGGTCCAACCTTATCTCTTGCGTCAATGTCCTCGATGGTGCTTGAGCATAAGCCCAAACAGTAAATATTAGGGCTAATACAGTGATAAACAATATCTTCTTCATTACAAGACTCCTTTATTTTTGATTGCTTCGAACAACGCGGTTTCTAGTCCCAGGGAAAACACCGGTCTGATCTGAGTTCACCATGAGCGGGTCGCCGATTGAAGTTGAGAAGTTGTTGTCCCATTCTCCCATCCAATCGATGTATTCGGCAGCAACAAACGCTTGTTCAGTGTTGCTCCAGTAACTTACTGTCGTTGCGCTTGCCAAATCGCCGACTAAACCAGCAAGGTTAAGATCGCTGCGATTCAAAGGAATCATTAACATGCTGTTACCAGAGACTATTTGATATACAGGGTGAGTTGCAGGGAGTCCGCCAATGCTATAAAACGTTGTTGATGCACCACAATTAACCATTAATACTGAGCCGTTCTGAACAGGGAAATTGTTGTCCCATTCTCCCATCCAGTCGATATATTCGGCAGCAACAAAAGCTTGTTCGGCATTGTCCCAATAACTTACTGTCGTAGCGCCGACCAAATCTCCTACTTCACCAGCAAGAGACAGACTCATGGTCATTGGTAGAGCAAGCATCGAGTTACCAGATGCAATCTCATACTTTACATATCCGACGACTTCGGACGGAGCAGATTCGACCGCTGCCAACATGCCAAAGGCAACCAGGAGCAACAGCGGCAATAATAATTTTTTCATAACATTCCTCCATGAGAATGATAATCATTTAATCTTTTAAAATGGTTTTGCTTGCAAACCGCCGCAAGGCAGGCTCACAAACGACGTGGAATACAATATCGGTTAGCGCCCAACGGGCTTCACCGGGTTTGATCTCGAAAGTGTGGTTTAGTATTTCATCGCACATTACACTCTATATATATTAAGCTACTTTGCTTCTGCTACCAATATGATTACAGCCGTAATCTTGTCAAGAAAGAAATGCGTTTTTTTGCATTTATTTTTTACTTAGTTGTGGAATTGCACAAATAACAGCCATTTACGAGATTGGGAAAGCATGGATTATTCGCGTCTTCGTGTCGCCGACGGGATAGGAGCCCGTTCGTGTCGCCGACGGGGACGTCGGCGTTCCATGGTCATGGAATTACCGACGTCCCCGTCGGTTCATGTCCGCAGGATCGGTTCATGTCCACAGGATCGGTTTATTTACGCAGGATGGTTTTACGAAATTGGTGGCTGTGCGATGTTCATCGCTACTGTCGCCGACGGGATAGGAGCCCGTTCGTGTCGCCGACGGGGACGTCGGCGTTCCATGGTCATGGAATTACCGACGTCCCCGTCGGTTCTTGTCCGCAGGATCGGTTCATTTACGCAGGATGGTTTTACGAAATTGGTGGCTGTGCGATGTTCATCGCTACTGTTGCCGACGGGATAGGAGCCCGTTCGTGTCGCCGACGGGGACGTCGGCGTTCCATGGTCATGGAATTACCGACGTCCCCGTCGGTTCATGTCCGCAGGATGGTTCATGTCCGCAGGATCGGTTCTTGTCCGCACACTCACCTCTGCACTTTCAGTCATTATTCAATCAACCCAGGATGATAATAACTATTCCTCCACTCAGACCTATCTTTGACCAAACCTGCTTTGACCGGATTGTCCAGAATATACTCTACTTCATGGTAATAGTGTTTTGGACTACGGATAAACCGGTCAAAATATTCATGTGCCCATAGCGTTCCTGAATGATTCATCACTTTATTTATCTCTTTAGCAGAATAAGTCTTGATCTTTTTCACTATCTCGCTGGTTTTGTGCCACATTCCAGAATTTTCTTTGAGGGGCTTGATCATGAGATGGACATGGTTTGACATCACGCAATATGCGTGCAACTCATATAACCGGTCATTATAATAATGAAACGCAGTTGTCAAAATCAGTGCGGTGGACGTTTCAGTCAAAGATATCCCCTTTAGTGAGCACTTTCCAAGGTAAAGATCGATCTCCTGCAATTTGTCACCGATTCGGATGAATTGATCAGAATCGTATTGAGCAGAATCAAGGTCATTTCCCCATGATTTCATCATTTCTCGTAGATCTTGATAGTGAAAAAGCAGCGGCTTTGGTAGTGTGAACGCTAAGCGCCACGTTAGTGAAATGATCTGACCTTGCTTTAGAAAATGAGGCAGTCTGCCTTTGTGATTTTCAATTATATTCGACATTGAGACCTCTCAGAAGTGTTAGTAGGGGGCAGCATCTGGCCGTCGGGTATATTTGTAAAGATATATTTTGATCAGTCCTCAAGATAATAACATGGTTCTGGTTATTCGATCTCGGGTTAGAAGCCCGTTCGTGTCGCCGACGGGGACGTCGGCGTTCCATGATCATGGAATTACCGACGTCCTCGTCGGTTCATTTCCGCAGGATCGGTTCATGTCCACAGGATGGTATTACGAAATTGGTAGATGTGTGATGTTCATCGCTACTGTTGCCGACGGGGACGTCGGCGTTCCATGATCATGGAATTACCGACGTCCTCGTCGGTTCATGTACGCAGGATCGGTTCATTTCCGCAGGATCGGTTCATGTCCACAGGATGGTATTACGAAATTGGTAGATGTGTGATGTTCATCGCTACTGTTGCCGACGGGGACGTCGGCGTTCCATGGGGTGGCGTTCCATGAGTTGGAAAAGGCACAAAAAAACAGCCCCCAAATCGAGGGGGCTGCCATTTTTAGTGGATCAGGTTATTTGGTTTATTTGGTCCGCGGAGTAAAGACACCAGCTTCAACAGGTGCAGTATCCCTGCGGGGATTGGCTCTAAGGTTAAGGTTTTCGACACCATTCATAACGGGAGCGGTTCTAGCCCGGGTGTTATAGGCTATCACTTTATAGAACTTCTTGGCTTCGGGGAAGGTGGGATCCAGCCAGGAAAGCTGTGGGGTGCTCCCCAGATAGGTATAAGGACCATAGGGATCGAACGCATAGTGGACATGATAGCCGGTCGCGCCAGTGATCGCATTCCAGCTTAATCCACCAGTTGTAATTGTTACGACAGGCGGGTCTAAGGGTAGGACTGCGCCCCAGGGAATGGCAAATCCGGTCAGTTCTGAACCGCTTTGGAAATCACCGATCTTCCAGGCAGAACCATTGACGGGGTAAATCCAATAGAGCGAGCCAATGGTGGTGTATCCTGCAAGATACAAGTGTCCGTTGTTACGGTCAAAGGCAATATCCTGAGCATAGTTCAGGTTAATGCCAAGCGAGCCAACCATCGTGGCAGCACCGGTGGTGGTGTTGATCGTGTACAGATAACCGGGCGAGCCAAGGGTCACGCCATAGAGGACGCCATTACCATAGGCAATACCGATCATCGTGCTTGCGCCGATCGTGCCGAGGGGGCCAATTAGAGTGGCTACGCCGGCGGGACTGATGGTATAGAGATCGCTTGGTGAGCTGGCATAAGTGACGTTATTGACTTGATCATAGGCTACGCCGGTGAGTGAGGCACCCGTTAGTCCGAGGTTTGTCCCGGATCCGTCAAGGGCGATCTGCCACCAGGCACTTGAAGTAGTGCTATAATCCGCGCCTTTCCAAATGTTAACGCCCATCCAGTCCGCTCCGGGCATGAAGTTTGTTCCGAAGGGATTGGTTGGATTCAGGTCGGTGATGGTTCCCGGTGTCCTCAGATTAAAGGATGAGGGTCCATCGAGAACTGCTGCCGGATCGTAAGCGGCATCGGCATAAGCCGGCACATCCAGAGGCAGGCAGATCAATACGCCGTTGAGCACGTCGTTGGCAATGTTTTGATCCGTTCCCAGCAGAGTGGTGACGGTGACGTTGTAGGCTGTATTTACTATGGGAAGGAAGGACGGGAACGATACCAACTGGCTGAGACCGGCGCCGAGAGCGTTGACATAAAACAACTCGGAATATGTGCCGATCTGCATACGGACGTTGAAACTGGCTGCGTTCACACCGTTGTTGATCACCGTGGCTTGGGGGATTCGAGCTTCAACATGGACAACTTGAGGCATATTAATGGCTGTGGGGGCTACATCCCAGTTCAAGGGGATAAACAACCGGACATCATCCACATACCAATAGTCATACTGGTAGTGATCGCCGTCCATAGTCCAGCCAAGGTATGTCACCGGTTGGGTGAGTCCGCCGACCTGAGCCGTTATCGTTCCGAGATGATTACCGGCGCCGCTGGCATAAGACCAGGGTGTGTTGAACCATTCGGTAAGGTTATGGCTATACTGCAGTCTGGCTGTCACGCCTGCTCCCCAGTCATCAAAGAAATGCTTGAATTCGGTTATGAATGAGCCGATACCGTTGGTATTGATCGGAGGAGAGATCAGACGGCTGATACCGATTCCCGAGGTCCAGGAGTTCTGCATTTCATTGGCAGTTCCTCCGGCATTTGCAGTGGTAGCCACAGTCCAGCGGTTTGATGTCACGCCGCCGGAGAAGGTCTGAGTCCAGCCTGAGGGGAACGTTGCCGCGGCAAAAGCCTGGGTATGCGGAATGGTGATCGAAGGATCGGCTTCGATCCGGAACCAGCGCGGAGGCTCAACAACTGCCGAACCGGCAGTGTTGACGGCTTCGACCGTCCAATACCAGCGTTCGCTGTAGTTGAAGGTTATGGGTGCGCCGGGGCCACCGGCATAGGTAGTGGGATTGAGGAAGGTAGCTGTGGTTTCGAAATACACGTCACCATAGATCGTGCCTTCGTCCATGGACATATACACGGCATACCAATCCGGTGCTCCACCTGTGAGAGCGGGTGACCAGGTTAGGTTAAACCCGGCTCTGGGCAATCCTGTGGCAGCGTCGGCAGGGGTATTGAGGGTTACTGGATTTGGAGGACCGACGGGGGTGGCACGGATCAGGACGTTATCGACCATCAGGTCGTTATCCGCGTCTTGACCGACAGGACCGGCATCTCCATAAAAGGCAATATACCTGATGCCGGTATAGTCGCTTAGATCGATGGTGATGTGTTCGCCGGCGGGATTGATGTTGTTCAGCACAAAGGGGGATCCGGCATTATCCCACAGACGCACCACATTGGCAGGCGTCCAGGATGTGCCGTCGCCGATCAAAACGATGAATTTGTCATCGGCGCCAGCCATCTGGGGAGGAGTGCTTATCCCGTTCCAGGCCATGTAGGCGACGTCAAATTCAAGCTGATAACCGGCACCGGGCATTTGGATGGGCGGAGTGATCAGCCAGCCGTTGATTGTACTATAGATATTGATCTTGGCTGCTTTGTTTAGGGGGCTTACTACATTGCACCAGTCGTCCTGCAACCAGGATCCGGTTCCGGCAGCGCCAAGAACGGTGGGATCAGCCAGCACGCCGCTGTATTTGTTCCAGTTTATTGGTAGCCAATGCGCGGCAAGCGTTCCGAAATCAACCGACCATGGGAAGCTGGAAACCAAGGGATCCGGTATGGTGGTGAAGCTCCAGACCGGGCAACCCACAGCAGGCCCAAATTCATTCCGGGGGACTATCTGCCAGATATAAGTCGTTGAGTATGCCAATGTTCCCGGAGCATAGGTTGTAGCTGTTTGGTTTATCGGGGTTACCGCTCCATTCCAATATACGTCATAGGAGGTGGGCATTCCGCCGCCGGACGCCCAGGAAAGAGTGGGAGTGAGGCTGATGTTTATAACACCTGATGGGGTTGGAAACACCAGGTTAGCCGGGTTCGGAGGTGTTCCGGCAACCGGCGGAGTCCACGTATAGGTCTGCCCGCTAACAGGAAATACAGTAGCCGTGCAGGTCATGGTGGCGCTATTTGCGGCACCGTTTGCAGGAGCTGACCAAGACGTGGTGGACGTGAGATTCTTGAAATCGGTGTTGTTTATGCCACGCAGACCTACTTGTACAACAGTGGCGGTGGCGTTATTGGTCATTGATCCAAATACTGCGATCGCTTTGTTTGTAGTTTCCTGCAGACGAATCTGGAAATTGAAGTTATCGCCGGTAACATTATATTTCCTGGCATTTTTCCATTGGACGACAAATTCGCGGTTAGGTGTGGTGCCTACAGTGTGATAACGGATTTCGCTTGTGGCGTCAATTCCTTGCAGGTCACGCGTAAAGGCGGAAACAACATTGGGGCCGGTTGTTGTTGAGCTGATCGGCGTATAGCCGAGAGAAACGGTCCCACCAAGGATTAGATATCCGTTGGGATTGATTGTCAAGCCAGTATAGGCTGTTTCATTGAAGGTAAAGGTAAAGGGGATAGTTTCGACAGGGAGAACGACAACAGTGTCGTCCCACGTGCCGGTAGCTGCCACGATACCTTCGGTGGTCAGCGCATTATAGGGACCCGCTGTGGGAGCGAAGGTATAATCAACCGCAAGCGCCCAAGCGCTGGTAAACAGCCCCAAGCACAGCACCGCTATAACTATGATTAATGGTTTCTTCATAATCTTAATCTCCTCAAAGAGTATTGAGTTTGTTTTGAGTGAAGAATCGAATAGGAGTCCTTAGGTCACCAGGAATGTTTGTGATTGACCCGGATGTGACTCCCGGTTTGATTTTTTAGTTTTGGAGCCAGGTACGGACGGACACAGCTTCGCCGGACACGCATCAGACGTGTTCATGTGCGATGAATCTTTGGCAGACATAGTGCCGGGGAGAGTGTGTTGAATCCGAGATGAAATACAAATGAGGTTTGAATAGGCTGGAGATGAACGCAAAGATGGGCGCTTGCATCCTTCGGCGCTTTTGGCACCGACTGCAAGATACTGACCGAAATCCGAAGAGTTCTGCATCAATCAATACTCCTTACCCCGCTTTGCGGAACTTTCTTGTTAGTCATGCAACTTGCGAACCCTGTGCAGGTTCGCATCCTGAGTGCCACTGGATAACGCATTTCATAGCAGGTATGACAGCAGACAACTCAAGCTGATGACCATATACTATGCACCCTATAATTATGTCAAGTGTTTTTTTTGTGAATACCGAAAATTCACTCCGGTTTTCGGATCAATAGACGGCTAACTAATTGGGTTTATTGAAGTAATCGCTGCACAGTTTCATCTTATACGAGATCGCCGCCATACGATTGTGCTTGACATGCAAACGCTTTCAATTAGCTTGTATCGTCTATAAAGAGGTTTATACATTATGAAAATCAAGATGACAAGAGAATTCATCGAAAAGCTGCCGAAGACCGATCTGCACGTGCATCTGGACGGCAGTGTGCGCATCGCAACGATCATCGATCTGGCAAAGACGCACGGCATCAAGCTGCCAACCATGGATGCGGAGGAATTGCGCAAACTGATCGTCTGCGGCGAACACACCGTGAGCTTGGAAGACTATCTGCGCGGCTTTCACATTGTGAATCTGGTGCTGCAAAACAAGGAAGGCTTGAAACGCGCCGCTTATGAGCTTGCCGAAGACGCAGCCAAAGAAAACGTGCGCTACATGGAAGTGCGCTATTCCCCCATCCTGCACACGCTGAACGGCTTGAAACTCACCGAGATATCCCAGGCGGTGTTGGATGGACTGAAACACGCGGAGAAGGATTTTCCGATCAAGACCGGGGTCATCATCTGCGGCATCCGTAATATGGACCCCACTACGTCATTGAAGCTGGCGGAGCTCGCCATTGCCTTCAAAAACAAAGGCGTGATCGGATTTGACCTCGCCGGCGGAGAATATAACCACCCTGCCAAGCATCACAAGGAAGCCTTTGACCTGGCGCTGAAAAACAACCTAAATATCACGATCCATGCCGGAGAAGCCTACGGACCGGAAAGCATCCACCAAGCCCTTCACTATTGCGGAACCCACCGGATCGGTCACGGAACCCGCCTGGTCGAAGACGGTGATCTGCTGAATTATGTAAACGACCATCGCATCCCTCTGGAGATCTGCATCAAGAGCAATTTCCACACCAAAGCGGTGCCGGATATCCGCTCCCACCCGATTGATTTCTATATCGATTATGGCTTACGCGTCACGATCAATACGGACAACCGCGTGATCTCGGACACCACCGTCACGGACGAATATATGCTCGCCATCCAAGAACTCAAGCTGGATTATACCACGATCAAATACGTGATCCTCAACGGCTTTAAAAGCGCTTTTCTGCCCTATAAAGAACGCGTCCGCCTGATCAACGAAACCCTGAGAGAGTTTGAGGAAATCGAAGAAAGCGAGCTCAAAACCAAGGTGAAAGTGAAGGAAAGTCTCTGATATGAAGCCGCTGAAGGACATGATCACGGCAGCGTTAGCTCTCTCGAAACAGACGCTCGAACGCTTTCTTTCAAATAGCGATAACATCCTGCAAATGGAGGAGATGGCAAAGCTTATCGCCAATGCATATCAGCGCGGGGCAAAGGTGATCATCTTTGGCAACGGCGGCTCCATGTGCGATGCCATGCACTTTGCCGAAGAACTCACCGGCAGGTTTCATCTTGATCGTCCCGCTTTGCCTGCCATCGCCATTTCCGATCCGGCGCATCTCACTTGCGTGGCAAACGACTATGGATTTGACCAGGTATTTTCCCGCGGTGTGGAAGCTTATGCCAAGCCCGGCGACGTCGTGATCGGCATTTCCACCAGCGGAAACTCTCAAAACGTGATCAAAGCCCTTGCCAAAGCGCAGGAGCTCAAATGCTTCACCATCGCGCTTTTGGGCAATAGCGGCGGCTTGCTCAACGGCACCTGCGATTATCAGTTGATCGTTGCTGCCCAGACCACCGACCGCATCCAGGAAGTCCATACCGCCATCCTGCACATCCTCATCCAATGCATCGAAGCGCAATTGTTCTTTGCCGAAGATTCCGCTTCGCAAACAACCACTGACCCCAACCCACCCTACGGAGATAACCAATGAAAGCACCTAAGACATTAATACTCCTTGCACTTATCCTCGCGTTTGCGTTCGCGCACGCCGGATATTATGATTCCGTAATCAACCTCACCGGTCAAAACCTCTATCTCGGACTCCGCACCCTCATTTCCACAAATACCTATAGCAACTACGATGGCGCCAAAGTGTTTCTGTTTCAGACTTTGGACAACGTAAACGGCTATGTGAAATGCATTTATACGGGATATAACTACAACGTCGGCTATTCTTACACCGGCTCCACCAATCCAAACACGGAACACACCTATGCCCAAAGCTGGTTTTCACTGCCACAGACCAGCATCAAAAAGGCGGATCTGCATCACCTTTTTCCCAGCAATTCCGTCGTGAACAGCTCTCGCGGAAACTATCCCCTCTTCACGGTCGCAAATCACGCGTCTGCAAATGTTTATTATAACGACACGCCCTGGCAGAGCTTTCGCGGAAACAGCAACTCCGGCTATACCGTTTTTGAACCCGCAAACCAGAGCAAAGGCAATATCGCGCGCGTCCTATTGTATTTCAATACCCGCTACAACGATCCCCTCACCCAGCAAAACGTGAATATGATTCCAGACCTGGTTGCCTGGCATTATCAGGATTTGCCGGATGCAGCGGAAATTGCCCGCAATCAAGCAATTTTCACGTTTCAAAGCAACCGAAACCCCTTCATTGATCATCCGGAATTTGTCGGAAGGATCTGGGGCGGCTCCTCAAACGAGGATATCACTATCCCCAATCCCTCGCCAATCGTCTTCCGCTTAGTCTATCCCAATCCTTTTTCGGACAAGCTTTCCATCGTTTTGGACTCACAAAGCAAAGCCGCCATCGAACTCGCGGTCTATAACCTGCGCGGAGAAAGAATCCGCAAGCTGGATATATTTGATCTTTCCGATGGGGATAGCATCTCCTGGGATGGTAAAAATGAACGCGGCGATAGCGTCCCCAGCGGAATTTATCTGATCCGCGCCATTCAGGGAGATCATCAAGCGATCCAAAAAGTGCTGAAAAGCAAATAGGATTTGCTCATGGAACGCCGACGTCCCCGTCGGCGACACGAAGCTCTATCCCTATGCGAAAATAGCGATAAACCTGACATGTCCACCAATTTCGTAAATCATCTACAAATCTGTAGTCAACCCACAAATCTGTAGTCAACCCACAAATCTGCAGCCGATCCTGCGGACATGAACCGACGGGGACGTCGGTAATTCCATACGCCGACGTCCCAGTCGGCGACAATCACCTCTCATCTTACATATCTCCCTCTTTTTTTTTAAGCACTCTCACATTTAGATTGACAATTTTCTTAAGTTGATTAGTATGTCTCTGAAATTAGCAGTTCGCCGTTGCGAGCGCTAAGATTATGAGAGGTAAATATCATGAAGAAGAATCAGCTCAGATTGAATGAGACTCTGGCTGCGCTGGTTGACGAATATATCAGCAGTGTGGAGCCGGTTTCGTCGCGAATCCTGAACGAAAAGTATCTCCGGGATGTGAGTTCCGCCACTTTACGTCTGGATTTGATGAAGCTGGAACAGCTCAATCTGATCTTTCAACCGCATACATCTGCGGGCAGGATGCCAACCCTTGGAGGCTATCGCGCTTACATGGCTCTGATCGAACCGGATCATGAAAATGTCCGCTATGAGCGGATGGAAGTGTTGCGCGAGCTTATAATCCACAATTACAAGGACACTCCGCGGGCGCTGCATTACATCATGCAGATGCTGGCAAAGGAAACCGATCAGCTCAGCTTTGTGGCGGAGCCGGAAGTTTCCAACGGATATCTTGCCAAGCTGGAGGTATTTTCCATTGGCGGGCACAAGTATCTCTTTGTGGTGAGCTTGGATTCCGGGCTGGACAAAACCGTAATGATGAAATGTGATTATGAAATCTCGGATACGCAATTGCGCAAGCTGGTGCGCTATCTCAATGACGAATTAGCGGGATTGCGCGTCTATGACATCGCCAATAAGGTTTTGGTCGAGATGCGTGAAAACCTGCACGAGGACAACAACCTGGTGAGCATGTTCTTGCGGGAATTGCACAAAGCGTTCATCGAGATTTCGGATTTCTTTATCCACTTTGATGGCAGCATCAGGTTTTTGGAACAGCCGGAATTTGATTCCAAGGAAAACATCCTCAGCTTTATGAACCTGATCCAGAGGCAGGATTATCTGCTCAATCTGATGCGTCTCAAAGAAGGAACAAAGCCTGTCAACGTGCTGATGGGTGAGGATTTCAACGAAGGCGCCTGGACGAGTTTTTGCCTAATTTACGGCAAATACGAGGTTTTTGGCATACCTGGCTACCTTGGCGTGATCGCACCGGTTCGAACCGACTATCGCAAACTCATTCCACTGGTGCGGGATATCACTCAAACCATCACCCAGACGACGCGCCGGGGCATGATGGTCCCGAAATAGGAGACAATAGAACATGTCTAAAAAGAAACATTACGACGAGCAAAAACACAAAGAGGAATTGGAAAAGATGGCTTTTGAAGAAGAAATCGCCACCGTCAAGGCTGAGCTGGAAAGCACGGACCAGCTTGTGGAATTGGATAAACAATGCTCCGAATGGAAGGATAAATATCTGCGGAATATGGCGGAATTTGACAACTACCGCAGGCGCAGCAATCTGGAAAGAGTGGAATGGATCAGACTCGCCACCCAGATTTTTGCCCTTGAAATCTGCGAGGTGTTAGATAATTTTGAACGCGCACTGCTGCAGCTAAAAGAAGATCAGATGGAAGACACCTTCGTTAAAGGCATCCTGATGATCGAACAGCAGCTTCGTGGCGCATTGGAAAAAGAGGGAGTCAAACGCATCGACGCTTTGGGCAGGGAATTTGACCCCGCCCGCCATGACGCCATTGCGCATATCCCCAGCGAATATGAAGAAAACGTGGTTGCCGCCGTGATCAAAAACGGCTATACCATGCACGACAAGGTGATCCGTCCCGCAAGTGTGGCGGTCTCATCCTCAAAACACGACGAAGATAAAAATTAAAAAAATCCCTGGAGGTAAAAAATGGGAAAGATAATTGGAATTGATCTCGGAACAACTAACTCATGCGTGGCAGTGTTAGAAGGCGGAAAGCCCGTCGTCATCACAAACGCGGAAGGAACCAGAACGACCCCGTCCGTGGTGGGATTCGCCAAAGACGGTCAGCGTTTGGTTGGTCAACTGGCAAAAAGACAAGCGGTCACGAATCCCGTAAACACGGTTTTTTCGATCAAACGGTTCATGGGACGCGCTTACAACGAAGTGAGCGAAGAAATGAAACAAGTCCCCTTCAAAGTGATCTCCGGCTTGAAGGGACAGGCGGCGGTGCATATCGATACGGATAATAGAAACTACACGCCGCAGGAGATTTCCGCAATGGTGCTCACGAAGATGAAGGAAACGGCAGAAGCCTATCTGGGACAAGCCGTTACCGAAGCTGTGATCACCGTGCCGGCATATTTTAACGATGACCAGCGTCAGGCGACCAAGGATGCCGGAAAGATCGCCGGTTTGGACGTGAAACGCATCATCAACGAACCCACCGCCGCGGCTTTGGCTTATGGCATGGAAAACAAGAAAGAACAAAAGGTCGCGGTCTATGATCTGGGCGGCGGCACCTTCGATATCTCGATTTTGGATATCTCCCAAGGCGTGGTCGAAGTGCTTTCCACAAACGGAGATACGCACCTTGGCGGAGATGATTTTGACAAACGCGTGATCGACTGGATTCTCGAGCAATTCAAGAAACAGGAAGGGATTGATCTCTCCAAAGACCCGATGGCGATGCAGCGTTTGCGCGAAGCCGCCGAAAAAGCCAAGATCGAGCTTTCCGGCACGCAAATCAGCAACATCAACCTGCCTTTCATCACCGCGGACGCCACCGGACCCAAGCATCTGAGCCTGGACCTGTCTTTGGCGGAATTTAATCGTCTCACCGAAGATCTTGTGCAAAGAACTCTTGGACCCTGCCGTAAAGCGCTTGAAGACGCCAAGCTCGGCACATCCGACATCCGGGAACTCCTACTGGTGGGTGGAAGCACACGCATCCCCGCGGTTCAGGACGCCGTCGAGAAGTTTTTTGGCAAAAAGCCGAACCGCAGCTTGAACCCAGATGAAGTGGTCGCCATCGGAGCATCGATCCAGGGCGCCATCCTTTCCGGAGACGACCACGTGAGCGAAGTGCTGCTTTTGGACGTCACGCCTCTCTCCCTGGGCATTGAAACCCTCGGCTCGGTGATGACAACCCTGATCTCCCGCAATACCACTGTTCCAACCAAAAAGAGTCAGGTCTTTTCCACCGCCGCGGACAATCAAACTGCCGTGAACATCCAAGTTTTGCAAGGCGAACGCCCCATGGCTCAGGACAACAAATCCCTGGGTAGATTCGATCTCGTTGGCATCCCTTCCGCGCCTCGCGGCATGCCGCAAATCGAAGTCACATTCGATATCGACATCAATGGCATCCTGCATGTTTCTGCAAAGGACAAAGGCACCGGCAAGGAACAATCCATCAAGATCGACCGTGCCGGAAACATCAGCAAGGAAGACATCGAACGCATGATCAAGGACGCGGAACTGCACGCCGAGGAAGACAAAATACGCCAGGAATTCATCACTGCCAAGAATGAACTGGACGCCCTGGTCTTCAGCACCGAAAAGAGTTTCAAGGAATATGGCGACAAGCTATCCGAGAGCGAAAAAAACGAGCTGGAGGCGGAAATCAAAAGCGCCAAGGAAAAGCTGGAAAGCGCCACCGAGACCTCTGAGCTGGAAAACATCAAGGAAAGCCTGGGGAAAAAAGCCCAACGCCTCGGTGAGATCATCTATGCCAACATGCAGCAGCAAGGCGGAGCGGGGGGCGATCCCAACGCCGCGGGCTTCAATCCTGAGGATTTTGCTCAAGGCGGACAGAGCGAACCACAGCAAGAACAGGGGCCCATCGATGCGGACTTTGAAGTGGTTGACGATAAATAACCTTAAAAACAAGAGTGCGAAGGGCGTATGTATTGCGCTCTTCGCGTTCATAAGATAATATCCGGCAAGGAGATAAAATAAATGGCGAAACGGGATTACTATGAAATTCTCGGTGTGAACAAGAGCTCTGATGAAGCGGAAATCAAGAAGGCTTACCGCAAGCTGGCGATGCAATTTCATCCGGATAAAAACCCTGATAATAAAGCAGCGGAAGAGAAATTCAAGGAAGCCTCGGAAGCCTATGAAGTCCTTTCGGACAAGGACAAACGGCAGATTTACGATCAATATGGCCATGCCGGATTGGAAAGCCAGTTTGGCGGCGGCGGATTCAATTGGGACAATTTCACCCATCGCGGCGATCTGAACGACATCTTTGGCGACGGATTCAGCAGCATTTTTGAGACTCTCTTTGGTGGCGGATTCGGCAGCGGAGGCAGATCCCAACGTTCCTCAAACCGCGGCGAAGACCTGCAGATCGAGCTTTCCATCACCTTGAAAGAGATCGCGCTCGGAACTGAAAAAACGATCAAGATCGGGGTCAAGGATTCCTGCGACAAATGTGGAGGCAGCGGCAGCGCGGATGGAAATTCCGAAAGCTGCACCCAATGCCGCGGTACCGGACAGGTGCGAACCGTGCGCCAATCCCTTTTCGGACAGATGCAAACCATCGCGGAATGCCCTTCCTGCCGCGGCGAAGGCAAGATCATCAAAAACAAATGTGCCAAATGCTATGGCGAAGGACGCATGGGCAAGGTCAGCGAGATCAACGTCAAAATCCCCGCCGGAGTGGAGGAAAACCAATATATCCGTCTGCGCGGACAGGGTAATGTCGGTGCTCGCGGAGGCGTCAGAGGAGACATCCTCGTGCTCATTCATGAGAAACAGGACGATACCTTTGAACGTCATGGCAACGACATCCTCCTCGAATATCCCATCTCGCTTTCCCAAGCCGTGCTGGGAGATGAAATAATCGTTCCCACTCTCACTTCCACCGTGAAGATGAAAATCCCCGCGGGAACTCAGAGCGGCAGGCTCTTTCGCCTCAAGGGACAAGGCATCCAGGGTTTGAATACATATTCGCGCGCGGATCAGATCGTGCGCGTCATTCTGGTCACACCCACCAAAATCTCCAAGGAAGAAACCGAGCTTTATCACAAGATCCGCGAGTTTGACAGCAAGCGCGTACTCAAACCCGGCAAGGGGTTCATCAACAAGCTGCGCGATTTCTTCACCTAAGTGACATTATGCCATCATATTACTGCCCCGAACTGAATCAGTCCAAACCCATAATGGGCACGCGGATCAGTCTCGCAGGTAGCGAAGCGCATCATCTGATCAAGGTCTTGCATGCCAGAGCGGGGGACTATATCAAGTTAAATTCCGGAAGCGGCATCTTTGCGGCAGCGGTGATCACCACTTTGGACAAACACATTGTGGAAGCGGAGTTGACGTCTTTTGAAAGCGTCAAACGCTCCTTACCGGAATATGCCATTGCTTTTTCGCTGCTCAAGAACAAACACGACGAATTGCTTCTCGAAAAGTGCACCGAGCTGGGTGCAAGCGCGTTCTTTCCCTTTACCGGCGTAAATTCAGTGCGCAAGGGATCGGAGAACGCCATTGACCGCTTTGAAAAGATCGCCCTGGCAGCGATCAAGCAATGCGACAATCCCTGGCTGCCAAAGGTCTCTCAGGCATTACCACTGAAAAAGGCGCTTGAAAAAGCGATCGCAGAAGGTTTTCAACCTATTATCTGTTCTGAACTGCGTCCGCAGGTTTGGCTGCATCATTTGTCTTTCGAAGAAATCGGGCGTCCCTGTTTCGTAATCGGTCCCGAGGGCGGTTTTTCAATTGAGGAATATCGGATGTTTTCTGGTTCCGCCTATCAGGAAATATCTTTGGGGCACCTGATCACAAGAGCGGAGACAGCCGCCATCGCCATCGCCGCGCAGTTCAATGCCTACGCAAACCAAGGCAAGACAATCGGCACCACATAATACACCCACAGCGTGATGATCCCCGCGCTACTTAGATTCATCAGCAAACCCGCACCCATCATATAGAACAGCGATACCTTCGAGGAAGATCCATAGCCCAAGCCGTTGGATGGGGTCGCGATCGGAGACATGAATGCGCAGGTCGAGCAGAGTGAGATGACCAACATCATCTCCCAAGATATTTCGGGAAAGACCTTCGTGAGCGGAAAGAGGGTCATGAACATGCTGATCTGGATCACGGAATTGCTCACCAGTTCCGTCGCGAAGGTCGTGATCAGTGCGATTATCAGTAGCAGCAAGAGCAGCGAATAATCCGCTTTGATCCAGGTGACCGCGTATCCGGCAACGCTTTCCGGAAACTTCAACAAGACCAACACCAGGGTGAGCAATATCCCTCCCAATATCCAAAGCAATCCCTTTTTCGGCACGTCGTGCAGGATGTCTTTGGCGGTCAACAGCACGATCTTCTCGCGATCTTTGAATATCCTAAACTTATGCAGGAAGAAGATATAGAGGAAAAGCAAAGTCCAGATCGAATTGATGATATAGATCTCGGGACGATGGGTTCTGAAGAAGGTCATGGAAAAAGACAGCAACGCGGAGCTGACCATGAATGCGATTGCCAGAAGAATGCATAGTTTTTGCGCACTCAGCGGGAACTCAAGGGTGCTGAGATGTTGGCGGATATTCAAACCCGAAAGTTTGTGATTGGGACGGAAAACCAGCATCAGGATCAGCCAACCCACCACGCAGAGAATGAATGCCAGCGGAAGCGCCCAAGCCATCCAGGATAGGAAGGTGAAGCTGTGACTGATGGGAAACTTGTAGGCTTCAAACATCCCCACGAGGATGCCGTTGGTCGTCGTTCCAGTCAGCATTCCCATGCCTCCGATATTGGCGCCCCAGATGGCAGCTAACATCACCAGAGTGTTGAATTTCCTCTTTTCCGATGGCTTGCCGTCATATTCCGCCTGAATCATGATCAATACCGGCACCAGTGCCATCAGCGTGATCACGTTGGCGATCACGATGGAGAGCAGCGCCGTGCCGGAAATCAACAGCCAGGTGAGCCTGGAGATGGAAACGTGCTTTTCCTCAAATAGCCAATAGACAATGCGTTGCGGCAGCATGAAACGCACAAAAACCCGCGAGATCAGATATGAGATCAGGAAAAAGTGGATGAGCTGGATCTTGTCAAGATACTCGTACATTCTCGATCCTCTTCATGATATCTTCCATTAGCGCAGCGTCATCATCGCAAGCCAGATCAAGCACCAACGCCGTAAGCAGGGCTTGGATGTCTTGGTGTCGGCTCAGTTTCATGATATCCTTCTCGGTGCAGACTATGCGCTCTATACTGTTATCTTTACAATAAGTTATGATGTCCGAAACGGATGACTGACCACTGTAGGAATAGTGATCAGGGAAGGCGAAATGCTCCCGGATATCGATACCGAGTGAGTGAACGCTTTTGGTGAGTGAATCAGGATTGGCGATGCCGGAAACGAGGATGCAGCGCTTGTTCTTAATCAATTCCAACGGGATCGGATTGCCTTCAAAATCCCTGCCCATCGTGATCCGATAGTCACAGGTATAGATATCCCCGCCCAAAAGCCTTAAATGGCTGTTCAGCGCGGAGATGTCCGCATCGGGGTGTTTGCGGTTAATGACGATGATCTGGGCGTCTCTCAAAGCGGAAAGCGGTTCGCGCAGATAACCGGCAGGTATGAGCAAACCGTTGCCGATGCCTGTGTCCGCATCAAAACAAGCGATGTCGATGTTCCGCCGCACCTTGAGATGTTGAAACCCATCGTCCATGATGACGATCTGGGTATCGGGATGGCTACCGAGGATGAGACTAATCGCCGCTTTGCGGTCTCGACCGACGGCTACGGGAATTCCCTTCAAGCGGCTGGCTATGAGATATGCCTCATCCCCACAGAGACTTGCGGGGTAGAGCAGCGAATCCTCGTCCGAGATCAGATGTGGTGAATGCTCAAAACCACCTTTGTATCCGCGATGCGAGACAGCGACCTTGAATCCTTTTCCGGTCAGCGCTTTTGCCAGATGGATGGTCAGAGGAGTCTTGCCGCTGCCGCCGCTGGTAATATTGCCAATGCTGATAACAAAGCAGGGCGCTTGAAAAGCTCCGATGCGTATCAGCTTGCGGCGCCAGGTTTGCATGAAAGCGTTTAAAAATGATAAAGGACTTAGCAGATAGCTAAGTCCTGAGCGTTTCAAAAGGTGTCTGTTGATGAAACGGTGAGAGATCACGGTTTCGGACTTTCCGCCAATCTCCGGTTGATGAGTTCGGCGAGTACTTCCACGTCGAAGGGTTTATAGAGGACGTCTTTGAGTCCGTTGGTTTTGGCACGCACCAACACGTGATTGGGATCATAGCCAAAGCCGGTCATCATGATCACGGGGATGGCGGAGCAATAATCCTTCACGCGCCAGTAGAGCTCATAACCATCCATATCCGGCATGGCGATATCCGTCACGACGAGGTCGATCTCGCCCTTGAGGATCTCCTTGAGCGCCTGCATCCCATTGGAATACGTGAGGATAGACCAGTCCGGGCGCATGGACGTGAGCTCGATTCTGAGGTTCTGGGTCAGTTCGTCTTCGTCATCTACGATGCAAATCAACTTGGGCATCTCAGATTGTTTCTCCAGTGATGATTTTATAGATTTGGGCATATTTTTCTCGGGTTTTGGTAATGATATCCTCCGGTAGATGAGGAGCCGGGGGTTGTTTGTCCCAGCCGGTCTGATTCAGATAATCGCGGACAAACTGCTTGTCATAACTCTTGGGGCTTTTGCCGATCTCATAATCCACCAGCGCCCAGAATCTTGAGGAATCCGGGGTGAGAGCTTCGTCGATGAGATACACTTCGCCGCCAATAGTGCCAAATTCAAATTTGGTGTCCGCGACCACGATGTTTTGATGCATCATTAGTTCATGGGCATAGCTATAGAGCGCCAGCGAGCTGTCCTTGAGAAAGAGGGCGAGCTTTTCGTCCAGGCGGCTCAGCATCTCGCGATAGCTGATGTTTTCATCGTGCCCCCCGAACGCTTTGGTGGAAGGCGTGAACAGCGGCTGGATAAACTTCTGGCTTTCCTGCATCTGATCGGGGAGGAGCATGCCGCCTACCGTATTTGTATTTTTGTATTCCGACCAGGCACTGCCGCTGATATATCCGCGCACGATGCACTCAAAGGGTATCACGCGGGTCTTTTTGACCAGCATGCTGCGTCCTTCCAGATAATCCCAGAACGGTAAAAAATCGACCGGGTAATCCGCAACTTGGTCGCTGAGAAAGTGATTTTTGACGATATGCGCGGTAGTCTTGAAGAAATGCGCGGCGATCTTGTTCAGCATCTTTCCCTTGTCCGGAACCGGATCAGGGAAGACGACATCGAAAGCGGAGATGCGGTCTGAAGTGACGATCAGCATGGTCTCGCCGAGATCATAAATATCGCGCACTTTGCCTTGCCGGTTGTCTCTCACGATGTCCAGTTTACTGATATGATCATGCATTAGTTCACCTCTTTATGCTTTGTGTAGTATTCGTAGATGATGCGGGCTTCGTCCACGAGATCGAGATTGAGCGCCAGGGCTTCGTTGGGGCGATACAGAGTGATGCTTTGGGGAAAGTGATACTCACAATCTTCAATGCAGCACCAGATGATTTGTCCGTTTACCACCTTCAAATCAGGCTCATCGAAAGCAAGCTCTTTTCCAATGTAGAGGAAGTTCAGCCAGTCCCGATAGCGTTTTAGCAGGTCGAGTTCGTCGTCAAGCAGATCCGCTTTTTCAAATTCCAGATTGTCAAAATAGGCATCCCGGTGTTTTTGGATCATGTCGATGATAGCATTTTGGGGATGGACGTAAGCTTCTTTGAGCAGTGGGACAAGCTTTTCCAAGCTCGCTTGCGGTATGCCGGATTGTTCGCTATCGAGGCTGAGACAATAGCCTCTGCAGATATCTTTATCGAGCTTGTCGCAGGGATAAGTGTCGGTCTCGCAATAAGGTATCTTCAGGATGCGGGAGATGCTTTCCATCACGTCCGCGAGGAAAAAGCGGCTGCGAAAAGGACCAAGATAGAACCAATCGTCGTTGGTATGGGATTCGATAGTAACGAAAGGAAAGCGCAGGGCGTCGATGCCCAAATAGACATAGCTGCCCCAAGTGTGGATGCGTTGCTGAAAAGCTGGATGGGTTTTCTGGAGTGCTATCTTATATTGGATGAGAGCGGAAATCGCGGTTTCGTGATCCATAAAGTGCAGTGTGCTCGCTTCTGATCTCAGCTCCGCATAGAGCTTGTCCTCATCGGCTTTTTCCCAGATCATTTTCAGGCGATGCGGGAGGTTTCCGGAATAGCCGCAATAGAGATGTTCCTTGCCCTTTTTGAGGGTAAAGAAACACCAGCCGGAAGGGATTTCCGCGATGATGTCGTTTATGCTTTTATCCAGTTTTATGCTTTTCATGCAAGCCACAGTTTTCGCGCTGTGCTTTGTGTCAATGAAAGATTGCCTTTGCCGGACTGAACAGCGCTCAAGATTTTATCCAAAAAGCACTTCTCAATCAATGATGCCTCCGCCGAGGAGGGTGTTTTCATGATAGATTGCCACAACCTGACCGGGAGTGATGGAAAGCTGCTCAAGGTTGAAGATCACGCGCACTTTGTTCTTTCCCAAAGGGATGACCGTGCATGGCGCGGGATCGTGTTGCAAACGTATCTTGGCAGAGGCTTTGATTTCTGTTTCCGGTGGCGCAATAGAAAGCCAGTTCACGTTGCTTGCGCTCAGTTCTTTCCGGTAAAGGTATTGCTTTGGACCCATGACGACGCGGTTGGCTTGCGCGTCGATGGAAAGCACATACCAGGGTTCGCTCCGCCCGCTGATTCCAAGGTTGCGTCTTTGTCCGATAGTATAGTGGATCAAGCCCTTGTGCGTTCCGATCACATTGTTCTGAAGATCCACGATATCGCCTTCGGAAAAGGCGTTTTGCTCAAATAGCACACTATAATCATCCGTTTCGAGAAAGTCCTGGCTTTCTTTTTTCTCGGTCAGATAGGTAAAACCCTTTCGCTTTGCGAGCTCGCGAATCTCCGCCTTGGTGAGCTCTCCCAAGGGAAAGATCACGTGCGAAAGCTGCTTTTGAGACAGGAAACAAAGGAAATAGGATTGATCCTTGCCGCTATCCGCTGCGCGATGCAACTGCCAACGCTGCAATGCCTTGTCATAGCTCTTCCGCACATAGTGCCCGGTGGCGAAATAGTCGAAATCCAGCCCCATCGCTTTTGCCCTTTCCGGCAGGAAGCCAAATTTCATGCGTTGGTTGCACATCACACAGGGGTTGGGGGTTTTACCATCCAAGTAGGTATCGCAGAAATAGGAGAGCACGTTTTGGGAGAATTCCTCTTTGAGCTCGATGATATAGTGCTCGATACCCAATTCCGCGCAGGCTTTTTTTGCCGCCTCAAGATCATGGATTTCCCCCGGTCCATAGCACCCGCTCTTGATCGATTCCTTGATGTCGATGCTGTCGTCCCAGATCGCCATAGTGATACCGATCACCTCATATCCTTGTTCCAGAAGCAGCAGAGCGCTCATGGTGGAATCGATCCCGCCGCTCATGCCAAGCGCCACTTTTTTCATCCGTGCACCTCAAAAAAGCTTTCCAGCCGCAGTAATGTGCGGTTGTCGATTTCCTCGGGTTGATCGCCTTCCAAGGTTAGAAAAGGAAGGTCTATGTATTTCTTGAGCAGGATGTTATCAATCTGTAGGTGGCAAAAGGACTGCGTGTAGCTGATCACGACGTCGATCTTCCTTTTTTTTAGCTCGGGTATGATGTCTTTCAGCCGCGCGAATACGCTGTAGGAATATGTATATGCGATGTATTGGTCTACGATGTCCGGCAAGAGATGCGGCATGGAAAACTGGCGCTGCACTTCGTTGAAGACGACGCCGGAGCCCAGATCGGAGATGGTGTCATAGAGATTTTGGTAGATCGGCGGCACCCCGAGATAGGCAACCCGCAGCTTGAGCTTGAGGGGATCACGCAAGGCGGCTTCGCGCATAAAAGCATCCAGCTCTTCCTCAAAGCGGTCTGGATCGCCGTTGAAATCGGAGGAATTCACCAACCAAAAGTGGTTTTCCTTTCCGCTGACGATTCCCTCTCTCCAGGTCCATTCATCAAGGCATACGAGCTTGGCGCGGATTTCATCAAGGCGGCGTTTTTGCTTTAATGTTTCTTCACGGCTCACCCCAAAATGCCGTTCCAGACGCGCGATTTCGGCATTCATCTGTTCTTGCGAGCGCTCCGGAGGAAAGGAGAAATGCCGGATCGGCATACCTTCCTCGCCAAGCATTTCAACCAGAGACTGCCCGTTTGAACAATCCCCTTGCACGATCCCGATCACTTCATCGAGATTGGCGGCAAGCGCGGCGGCATAATTTCCCTTGATCCATGAGCAAATCGTGCGTGGAAATCCTTTCAGTTCGGCATGATGGATGTGCTTCGCCGAATCACCTGTGAGAAAGATGTTGTTTAGATCGATGGGAATGTGCCCCGCGGCAAAGACCACTTCCACGGGAAATGAGGTGGTGAATCCGACGCGGCGTTTAGTCTTCATAACTCATACTCAAATATTGGTCTTCCAGATCAAGTATATGGCTTCGCGCTTCACGGATTTCCTCCTCCAGACGCTGCATCGCTTCACGCAGAGAAGGCAGGCTGCTTTCGTCCGCATAGGTCTGGGGCGAGGAAAGCCTTTCGTGGATTCGGTTCAGATCCAGATTAAGCCCTTCGAGCAGGCTGCTTTGCGCTTCGATGTTTTTGTGGATTTGTTCCAAATGCCAGGGGTTGATCTTGCGTTTTTTCTCCCGCGGGGTTGGGGATTTTTTTATGACCTCCGCAGCGGCAAAGGCAAGTCCGATGGCGGCTTGCGCGTCCGTGTCAGGTTGTTCGACGCTTGTATAGATGTTTCTGCCGTTGGCTTTTTTGCAGAAGACCCAAAACTTATCGGCAAGTTCACAGAGGAAATAGCGATCGTGAGAGACGAAGATGATCGTGCCCCGATATGCCTTGAGCGCGTCTAATAGGGAATCCGCCATACCGATATCCAGATGATTGGTGGGCTCGTCCATGATCAAAAGATTGGGATTTTGGTGGATCAGCACGCAAAGATATAGACGGGATTTTTCGCCGCCGCTGAGAACAGCTACTCTTTTTTCCACGTCGTCTCCGGTGAATCCAAACCGCGCCAACCATGATAGCACATAGCCGCGCGTGGCGTCCGGAACGATCTGCCAGAGCGTTTCCATCACCGTCAGGCTCTCCTCAAGGGAGACCTGATGTTGGTCAAAATAGCCGATCGACAGGCTGGCTCCGGTTTTGAACAGACCTTTTGAGATATCGTGTTCGCCCAATAGAATCTTCAAAAGCGTGGTTTTGCCGCAGCCATTGGGACCGAGGATGCAAATCCTGTCCTGAAAGTGGGCGCGGATATTGACTTCCCGGGCGAGTTCGATCCCGCCCGGAATACCAAATGAGACATCCTGCAATGTATAAACGTCGTTTCCGCTACGGGAAGAACTGTTCAATGGCAGGCGCAAACGCTTTTCGCTACCAGGTTTTTGCACGATCTCGATGCGCTGCAGCATCTTGAGCCTGGATTTTGCCTGATTGGTCTTCTGCCCGGCGATGTTTTTTTGGATGAAGGCGCGGGTCTCTTCCAGAAACTTCTGCTGGCGTTCATATTGACGTTCCATGCTCATCCTGGCAATCTCGTCAGCGGCTTTGAACGAGCTGTAGTTTCCCTTGGTGATGGCAAGTCCGGCATCGCGAAGGAGATAGATGGAGCTGACGGTATTATCCAGAAAACGCCGGTCGTGAGAGACGATCAGATAGGGTTTGTCCTGTTTGAGCAGATAGTTTTCCAGCCAGGTGATCATCGCGATATCCAGATGATTGGTGGGCTCATCCAGGATCAATACGTCGTGCGGCATCAAAAGCATGGAGGCGAGGCAGATCCTGGTTTGCTCTCCGCCGCTAAACAAGCCCAAAGGCTTTTCAAGGTTTCCGATGCCGATACCAAGGGACTCAAGCACATACTTGATCTCGTTGTCCCATTCGAAACCGCCCAGAGCGGTGAAACGTTCCACCGCCTCCGCCAGTTTTTGTTCGGTGGAAAGATCAAGATTGAGCCGGTTGGACAGCGTGGTGATCTGCTTTTCCAGATTACCGATCTCCGGGCGGCTGGTTTTGATATAGTCCACCAGGCGCAGCTCCCCCTCCAGTTGCATATTCTGGGGCAGATAGGCAACCCGGCAAGTTTTGGCACGCAGCACCTTTCCTTCAGTGGGTTGAAGCAAGCCAAGCATCAGGCGGATCAGAGTGCTTTTCCCGCTTCCGTTGGCGCCGATCAGTCCAATGCGACTGTTGCGTTCCACGGTGCAGGAAATGTTCCGCAAAATGTAGTTCCCCCCAAATTCCAGAGAAAGATCGATGACCTGTATCAAGCTCATATTTTTTTTCTTCATTCGCCTGATGGATACGGATTTGAAACCGCGCCGGCAGGCAAAACCAGTCCTCTATTTTGAATCTGGAAGTCATTTTATTCCAAGCCCTCTAATGTCAAATACAAATTTTCCTTGTCAAAATAGCGCCCTCCAATTTCCGTGAACTCTACCGGCTCGGGATGTAGCGCAGTCCGGCTAGCGTACTTGAATGGGGTTCAAGTGGTCGCAGGTTCAAATCCTGTCATCCCGACCAGTTTTTTTTTGAGCGGAAAATCAAAGGGTATTTTTGCAAAACAGAAAGGCACAGAGCTTGCCGGCATTGGGTTTGGGCACCATTATCAGATCTCCACATGCACTATTTGTATGAGTCCATTTCTCTTTTTTCCACGATCCTTGATCGATATCCTCCTGTCATCCACCTGTCATCCTCCTGTCTTTATGACAAGAGGATGACAGGTGGATGACAGGAAGTATGCATGAGGCTATTGGGAAAGATGCGGTTTTTTGGTCAAGGTATTGAATGCGTTAGAATACACGGAAAAGAAGCTGTCTATCCTTTGCCCAGATACTGTCTGATGGTGCCCAGATGCAAGTAGGAGAGAGCTCTGGAGCTGACGGTGTAGCAGGTGTTCCAACAGCCCTGACAGCTCTGAAAGTCCTCTTGTTGCGCTTTCCAGTCTCCGGCCCGAAAGATGTCCTCGATGTCGCTTGTGATCAGGTTTCCGATGGCATTGGGCATGCAGGTGTGGATGTCACCTTTTTCGTGGATGAAAAACTTGCTGCCAAAGGTGGGTGAGATCAGATAGGGGCATTGCTTGTTCATCGCTCCGTGCTGCAGCTTTTCCAGGCCGTCAAAATACCAGAGCGGAGTCTTGAGGTTTTTCGCTTTGCGGATCAAGGCGATCGCGTTCAGGATTTGGTCCTTGTCCTTGATCTTCAGGATGTCTTCCTCACGGTGATTTGCCGAGCCCCAACGGTAGAGATCGATGTTTATGTTCCAATCCAGCTCTTCCAATCGCGCTATGATGCGAGGCAATTGATCGATGTTCAAAGCGCTGACCACGACGGTGGCGGTGGGTTTCTTTTGATAGGCTCCGCTTTTGCGCAGTTCATTGATCATCAGCATGGCGCGTTCGACGGTTCGCTGCACTTTGGAAGCGCCACGAAGCTTGTCCGCGACCTCTGCGAAGCCATCATAGGAAGTGTGGATGCCCACGTGATATTTGATCGCCAAACCGATCACCTTGTCCTGCAAGGCGTCGGAATAATAGAGGTTGGTCAGCAGGTTCACCGATCTGAAGTTCGCCGCTTCCGCGATCTGAAAGATCCGTTCGAGCTGAGGATGCAGAGCAGGCTCGCCACCGGTGAGGGAAAGAACCCTCGTGCCATATTTGCGGAGCCGGGCAGTGATCACGCCAAAGGTTTCGGGATCCATGAAAGAGCCGTCGGATTGGCTGGGAATGCTGCATTGCAGACAGTTTTGGGAGCAAAGCGAACATATCCGGATCGAGCAGAAAAACATCGATGGTCTGCGCAGAAAAAACTTCTTGAGGTGCGTTACCGCCATGATACATCCTATCGGGGTATTTTGTATTTGCTGCACTGACTTCTGGGTGGGGAAGATGGCATTGCAGCTCTGCCAGCTTTCCTTTATGTGCTGTTTTGCATCTCAAAACCGCCCTGCAAATCGGTCAAGTTATTTGTGTAATATTTTCCTGATACGGTAAGGGGTGTGGATGTTTTGATCAGTTTTCACATGAATCCCGGCTTGACAATATTCCCCTCGCGGATAGGATTGTCTCAGCAAAGATTTTCCTAAGGAGACAAGATGAAGACAATGATACTGCTGAGCCTTTTACTCATGATCTTCGGCGCGGCGCTTTATGCCGAAGCCACCGAAGAGATCAAGCTTGACGATCCCCGCGAAGAGAAACTGGAAGCCTTTCATGTGATCGGTCTGCAAATCAAGGATTCCATGGAATCAGAGGAAATGATGAAGCTTTGGATGGATTATTTCGAGGTTCGTGATCTGATCCCGGATCGCTATCCGGAGGCTGATTATGGCGTCACCTATTTCACCGAGGACTTTGATCCCCAGACCTGGAAAGGTTTCTACTACCTCGTCGGCTCGCAGGTCAAATCCCTCGAAAAGATCCCCGAACCCCTCGTCGGACACACCGTCCCCGGTGGATTATACCTCGTTTTTGAACACCTTGGCTCGGTCGCAAGCATCGGCAAAAGCTATGATTACATATTCTCGATGTATTTCATGGATAGCAAATATCAACCCCTTATGCAGGAAGTTTTCGAACGCTATGGCGAGCGCTTTAAACACGGAAACGACAAATCCGTCCTGGAAATCTGGGTACCGGTCAAGAGAAAAGGCTAATTACAGTCTGGGATCATTCACTGATCACTCATCTTTTCAGACAGAATGCTAAAGCCCCAACCGTTTAGGAATAAACGCGCCGATCGGCAAGAGCCTTTCTAACCCACGGATAATCGGCTATATCGCAGAGAAATTGTCGTTTAGCTCTCTCATCATTGCTTTGCGGTTTTTGTATTGTAGCTTGTAGAAATCGCGAATAGCGATTACTTTCGGTTTTCCGCCTTCGATTTCCAGCATTTGTTTCATGCAGCGGGTGATCCTTGGATATGCATTGGTATCAGCCACTTGGGATATTTTTTGCAGAAGCGCTTCAAAGAGTTGTAAAATCTCGCATGGAAAATCACCTGCAAGATGGGCAGCATATTTTTCCAGAAGATCTCCTCCGATCTGCATTTCTTGAATCAATTCCAGCAGGGCTTGGTTCATGTTATCGTGTTTGTAAATCATGGCTAATTTTTCAACTTGCGAAGAGCTTTTTACTGATTGGATGCGGGCGATGGTTCGATCCCGGAATTTGGCTCTATGCTCTTCCGGATACAGTGATTCGAGCTTGATGTATCTATCCAGACTGAAGTATTCGGTCCAAAATATCTCTTCCAACCATTTTCTTTGCTCGGGTATGTTTTCCGTCTGCTCGGCTATTTTCAGCAACAAGGCATGATATGAATTTATGTAGCGTGCTCTTTTCTCGGATATTGCATTTTGAATGCCCTGCAAGCAGAGCTCATTAGCTTCAGCATAGTTCTTTCCCTCGATCAGGGTGGAAATCAGTTTTTCTCTGATATTGTGATATTGTAGGTTTTCCTTCATTACTTGCATAGCGACTTCGGGGCGCCCGAGTTGCTTATACATATTGATCTTGCATCCGATAAGCCGTGCAACCATCCATTCCCGCTCAGTGTGTGCATCATGATGATCGATACACTTATCCAGTATTGTTAGAAATGATTCTTCCTGATTGATATTTGTAACCGCGTAAGCCATCAGACACAAGATGCTATTGTGTACATCGCTGCCCAGAAAACCAGGTTGCGTGCTGATGTCGTAGAGAAATTCAAATATATCGCTTTTGATCTGCGGCTTGCAGGATTCCCAAATGTCACCGATCGAATCGGTGATTTGTTCGGTGAGATGGGTAGTTTCCCCTTGATAATCAGGAAGATCATGGATGGAAACAAGGACTTCGCGCAGCATAACACTACAAATATCCCATGCCTCCTGGTGATTATCGTCCCGGACAAACTTTCTTGCCTGATCCAACAGGTCATGAAGCTCCAAATATACATCATCCGGGTCGTGATAATAGTCTCCATTGTCATAATCCCTGGCAGAATCCAAGGCATCGGTGACGAATAGATAGTAATCGTCCTTGTTATCCATGTTCCTCTCGGCAAAGTGCTTGTTAAACAATTTTTTAAGCTCCATCATCATGGGCAAAGAGATACTGGGCAAAGCTTTGCCATTCCGCGACACTAAGCTTTACCATTAGTTCTTTTGCCGGCTGACTTTTTTGGCTGGCATCGATTGCGCTATCGCAATTCGAGCTAATTACTGGGGCTTTGACAAGGATATCTTTCAGCATGATTGCCACAGCCGCGGTATGCTTGCAAACATCTCCCATATCAAAGGGACAAGAGCAATGCCACCTGATGATATCTTCATCCTTAAGCCAGATTTGAACCTTGTATTTATCAGTTCCCCTTACAAAGGCAACCCACTCACCGGGAGCGGCTTCGGAGAGCTTTTGGGTCAAACCGGATACTATGTAATCTTTGGCTCTGTCCAGAATAACAACCGGGATTTGCTCGATAAAATCCAGTATTTTCATTTCTTTATCACCATTAATCTAGTTTTTGTTAACCGTGTAATCGTGCTCTATTGTGTCATCGCTTTGATGTGGAGCAGGATGCCGATCCTACTCAGTAAACACTTTTTTACCGCGAGCAAGTGGCTTCACAATCCATTCCAATGACCTTTCTCCCAAAGAAAAAACATGGCAATCCTGTCAAGTGCAATCAGGTTTTTCTCACATCCCCCCGTTTTACATGCAGGGGATTTCCGGGCGCAATAATCCCTCCTCACAATCTTCAATCTGAGCTTTCCTACTTGCATGAACTCCCTTCGAGCATACTGTCTAACCAAGTCACAAAATTGTTTCCCCGTTTCAGTTTGATCCGTTTTGTGAAAGATGCCGGTAGCACAAAAGAGAAAGGGCATTCCACAATGGAGATGATCTTTTTGAAACAGGGCAGCACAAAAGATAAGCCCCGTAGGGGCGTCATATCTTAGCGAGGGACTTTACACCCCTCGCTATTCTTCTGATATTTATGGAAAAACAGCAATACCGGTAGCCATTGAGTAGAAAATTGGAAAGAAAAAAACTACGCTATCGCCCAAGAGCCGACAAACAAGAGCACTTGGGAAGGTAAGAGAAACTGCTCCAACTGCTCCAACTTGCTTTATTTTCAATCTATTGCCATTCCTTCCTCTTTCCAAGGCCTTAATCAAGCCTTAATCAAGCGTTAATCAAGCGTAATAAAACTAACGCTTGATTAACGCTTGATTAACGCTTGATTAACACTGTGGATGTAGCGCAGCATAGTGGAATCGGAAATCCAAGAAAAATTGCCTTAATTCCTGTGACCTGGCGTGTCACCCTGTGACCATCATGTGACTGAAAATAAGGCTGGTATTACAAATGGGAGAAAGCCTTATTGATTAATCATTGACAGAAATACATTGATCCAATTGTATGCTCTTTATTATCTGTCGTGATTATAAGTGAGGTTATTATGGTTGAAGTAAAATCGAAATTCTCGTCAATAACTTTCATATCCATAAAGTATCTACCTCTTGAGAATTGAGATTTGAGACGGCTTGCAGCTTTGCAGGGCTATAATACATCAAAGAATGGCAGACGCTCGGAAAACAGAGCCACTCAAGTGCGGATTTGCTTGATCCCGATCCACCAACCCCTCTCTTTCGATTTTCTCATTGACGAAAAAGGCGAACCGCGCAGAGAGTGATTGGATACGAAAATTGCCGTCCAGGCAAGGAGATAGATATGTTTTTGACCGACGCTCAATTGTTCTCGGAAATCCGGCGTTGCGAGTTTTGCGCCGAAAAGCCCTGTAAAACCGCCTGCCCTTGTGATTGTTCTCCGGCGGATTTCATCATGGCTGCCGCCAAAGGCAGGCCCTCGGATTTCAAGCGTGCCGCGGGCATCATCTTGTCCAGCAATCCATTGGGAGGGATTTGCGGAGACGTATGTCCTGATCATCACTGCGTGGAAGCCTGCTGTCGGGAGACCTTTGATCACCCGATAAATATCCCTGCCGTGCAATCCACGATCGTGCAAAAAGCGCGCGAACTGGGACAGATACCGGATTTTGTTTCGCCTGCCCAAAACGGAAAAAGGATTGCAATCGCGGGTGGGGGACCGGCAGGAGTGGGAGCTGCGGTTTCATTGATCCAGCTTGGCTATGAGGTGGACATCTATGATCCTGATATCCTTGGCGGACAAGTGAATCTGATCCCTGATGCCAGGCTTGACCGCGGAGTGTTGATCAGCGATCTGCTCTTTTTGACTGAAACCTTCAAAATCAATCACATCCGCCGCGCAGTGAAATCTGCAAAGGAGCTTTTGACAGATGGCTACGAGGCAGTCGTCCTCGCCGGAGGATTGAATCAGCCGATCCGGCTGAACATTCCCGGGGACGAAAGCGCCATCTATGGCTTTGATATATTGAAAAATCCCGGCTGCTACCTTTTCGAAGGCAAACGCATCGCCCTTGTGGGTGGCGCGATTGCTGCCGACCAGGCTTTGATCGCTGCTAAAAGAGGCGCCGCGCATGTGGAGATGTTTACGCTCGAATCCTGGGATGAAATGCCTTTAACCAAGGACGAAAAACTGGGTTTGACCGGTGCGGGAGTGGATTTTACGCACCGCACGCGCATCAGCGAAATCGTAAATGTAGCCGGAATAACCGTGGGGATCAAGATCAAGCCGGTTTTCCTGCCCAAAGGCGAAAACTTCCATCCCTCCAAGATTCAGGATGAAGCCGGCAGCACGGAACTCTACCGTCCCTTTGACCTCGTCGTGATCGCGGTAGGCAACAAACCCAATTTCAAAGAGGAAGGCGCATCTATCTATCACTGTGGAGACCAGGCAAATGGTCCCACAACCGTCGTGGAAGCGGTCGCTGCGGGCAAAAACACCGCCCTGAAGATCGACGCGGATATCCGAAACGCGCAAAAACCGCAAATCGACATCGAAACCAAGAGCTGCGTGCCCGTGCTTGGATGGAAAAAATATCCCGTGCCTCTGGACGCGGATTTCTTCGGACGCCGGATCGATTCCCCTTTTCTGCTTTCCGCTGCGCCGCCCACCGATGGCTATGAACAGATGAAGCTCGCCTATGAAGCCGGCTGGGCTGGCGGGATCATGAAAACCGCCTTTGACAACCTCGAAATCCACATCCCCGGCGAATATATGTTCGTTTGGAACGGTACCACTTTCGCCAATTGCGACAACGTCTCGGATCATCCGTTGGATCGCGTCTGCGAAGAGATTACGCGCCTGGTGAAAGAATATCCGGATAAACTGACGATGGCTTCCACTGGAGGACCCGTTTCCGGCGATGATGCCTCCGATATGCTTGTCTGGCAATCAAATACGCGCAAATTGGAAGCCGCGGGAGCGATGGGCATCGAATACAGCCTGTCCTGTCCGCAAGGCGGAGACGGCACGCATGGAGATATCGTTGCCCAGGATGCGGCGCTAACGTCGAAAATCATCGATTGGGTGATGCAGACTTCGGATGGAAAGATCCCCAAGCTCTTCAAACTAACCGGCGCCGTGACAGCGATTTATCCCATCGTGAACGCCGTGCGCAACGTGCTTGCCACATATCCGGACAAGAAAGCCGGAATCACTCTGGCAAACACCTTTCCCACCCTCGGTTTTCGTGAAAGAGAGGGTGCTTGGGACGAAGGAATCATCGTTGGCATGAGCGGCGAAGGCGTCCTTCCGATCAGCTATCTGAGCTTGGCAAGGGCATGCAGCATGGGGGTCACGGTCTCCGGAAACGGAGGCGCGATGAGCTATCTCGATGCCACGCACTTTCTTGCCCTCGGAGCCGCCAACGTGCAGTTTTGCACCATCGCCGAGAAATATGGCTATGGAATCATCGACGAGCTCAAACTTGGCTTGAGCCATTTGCTTGAGGCAAAAGGACTTGGCTCGGTATCAGAGCTGATCGGCATCGCGCAGCCGCGTCCGGTCACAGATTTTATGGATCTTCCGCCAAAAAGCAAGAGTTCGACGCTCTATCGCGAACTTTGCGTGCATTGCGGAAATTGCACCCGCTGCCCCTATCTGGCAATCACGCTTGATGAGGAGAAAAACCCCGTCATCGACAAAGACAAATGCGTGGGCTGCTCGCTCTGCGTGAAGCTTTGCTTTGCAGGAGCGCTCTATATGGGCGAGGATGATAAGGTTTGAAATATATGTTGAGACTGTGTCTCGGCAGCCAACCGGGACAATTAGAAAAGAGGCATTACGATGTTTAAGAGATTGCTGTTTATTCTGCTTCCTATTTTCAGCGCGATCGGATTCATCATGATCTCCGCGCATCCAGTGAATGAAGCGATCGTGGAAGACCTGCGCATTGACGAGGCTTCCGGGATCGCCGCCAGCTTCAAAACGGAAGGGATTCTCTATACCCACAACGATTCCGGCGGGGAAGCGGCAGTTTATACGCTCAACCAGAGAGGACTGATGCCCGCCAAACTAATGCTCTTTGGTATTAAAAACCGGGATTGGGAAGACATCGCAGTCTCCCGCGATCCAAAAGACGGCAGGTCATACGTATTTGTGGGTGAGATCGGAGACAACGGGGCGCGTTATTACTCAGTTTTTGTCTATCGTTTCGAGGAACCGGCGCTGGTCGATACCATTCTACCGATCAGAAGTATAGACAAGATCGAGATCCGGTATGAAGACGGACCCCGCGACGCGGAAGCGCTATTCGTTGACCCCAAAAGTGGTGATATCTATATCATCTCCAAACGGGAGGAAAAGGTTGGGCTCTATCAGATCGCTTATCCGCAATCCTTCAAGGATGTAAATACCGCCAAAAAAGTGGCAACTCTACCGATGACGATGGTGACCGCGGCTGATATCTCTCCGAATGGAAAATACATCATGGTAAAGACTTATACTGGTGTGGTACGCTATTCCAGAAGCGGGAAAACCACCATCGCCAAAGCTATGGGTAAAAAACCCAAGCCGATGCCATACAAGATCGAACCACAGGGAGAAGCGATCGGCTGGGGTTATGACGGTAAGGGCTATTTCTGCATCAGCGAACGCAGCGGCGAGCAGCCGTTGATTTTATATTATTACAAATAGAGGTTGGGACTGGCGCAGCGCGACACTTATTTGAACTGATCTGGTGCCAAGCCGGAGCTTGGGACTCCAAACGCTTTTTCTTATTGCCGTATTCAGCAAGCGGAATATCATATCTAACAGATAGATATTAAGGAAGATAAATCCATGATACAAAAGATAAACATCGGCATCGACGGGATGCATTGCGCCTCCTGCAGCGCGAACGTGGAAAAGGTGCTTGGCAAGCTTCCGGGGGTGATTTTGGCACACGTCAATCTTGCCCTTGAAGAAGCCAGCATTGAATTTGACGAACGGCGTTTAAGCCCTGAACAGATAAACAAAGCTATCATCGGAGCGGGTTATTCCGTGCGCGAGGAGGTCAACCTCAGCGAAGATGAGCAGATCCGCGCGATGAAAGACGGTTTCAGACGCATGATGTTGATGTGGGCGATCACCATCGTCATCACGGTATTCATGGTTCCAAATATGCTGATGGGCAAGATGCTGGTCTCGCATTCTTTCGACAATTGGTTCGTTTTCATCCTGACACTCGGAGCGCTGCTGTTTCCCGCCCGCGGAGTCTATATTTCCGCTTTCAAATCCGTGAAAAGCGGCTCCGCCAATATGGACGTTCTGATCGCCATGGGCACGCTTGCCGCTTTCGCGGTGCTGCCGCTTTCCTATCTGGTGGAAGGGGTCGAATCTCACAACTTCATCGGCATAGCGGCAATGATCCTGGCATTTCATCTAACCGGAAGATACCTTGAATACCGAGCCCGCGGGAAAGCATCCGAAGCGATCCGCAAACTCGTCAATCTGGGCGCCAAGACCGCTTTGATCATGGTGGAAGGCGTGGAAACCGAAGTTCCGATCCGCAAGATCAAGACCGACGACGTTTTCATCGTGAAACCGGGAATGAAGATCCCCACGGATGGCGTGATCATCGACGGGCAGGGCAACATCGACGAATCGATGGCGACCGGGGAATCCATGCCTCTGCTCAGAAAAGCGGGCGATCCGATCATCGGCGCGACCATCAATACCGATGGATATTTCAGCGCCAAAGCTACGAAAATCGGCAGCGACACCTTCCTCGCTCAGGTGATCAAACTGGTGCAGGATGCCCAACACTCCAAAGTGCCGATCCAGCTTCTGGCAGACAAGGTCACGGCGATCTTCGTGCCCACGATCCTGGTGCTGGCAAGCCTCACCTTTGCAGTGTGGATGCTGTTTCCGGAAACGATGGCAATGGCGGGAAACTTTCTGCGCGGATTCATCAATATCGCCATTCCGCCAAGCCCGATCGCGGCTGCATTGATGGCTGCGATCGCCACTCTCGTGATCGCTTGTCCATGCGCGTTGGGACTTGCCACTCCGACGGCGCTGATGGTGGGCAGCGGCATTGGTGCCAATCGCGGCATCCTCATTCGCAACGGCGAAGCGCTGCAGCGCATGAAAGATATCAAGGCGATCGTGTTTGACAAAACGGGCACCCTCACCCACGGAAAGCCGGAATTGGTGAAGATCCAGAGTTTCGGCGCCGATGAAAACGAAATCCTGGTGTTGGCGGCTTCACTGGAAAGCGGCAGCGAACATCCCCTGGCGAAGGCGATTCTGAAAGCTGCAACGGCAAAGAGCCTCACCACCAAAGAAATATCCGGCTTTGAAAACAATCCCGGCAAGGGCGTCAGTGCGATCATCGCGGGACAGATTATCCATGCCGGCAGTCTTTCATTCATTGAAGAGAAGGGTATTTCGACCTCGGGACTGGATGTCAACCCTCTATTAAAAGATTTCTCCTACGCCAGCCGCGTCTATCTTGCAGATAAATACGGAATCATGGCAGTAATTTACATCGCCGACAGCATCAGAAGCGAAGCGCGCGAGGTGATCCAAACCCTCAAAAGCATGGGCATCGAACCGATCATGCTAAGCGGTGACAATCAGGATACCGCGGATGCCATCGCCGCCCAATGCGGAATCTCGCGAACCCGCGCCAAAGCCCTACCCGCGGACAAAGTAAACATCATCCGCGAACTCCAACATGAATTTGGCGCCATCGCCATGGTGGGAGACGGCATCAACGACGCTCCCGCGCTCAAACAAGCGGACATCGGAATCGCCATGGGACAGGGAACGGACATTGCCATCGAGGCAGCGGACATCACGATCATGCGGGACAACCTGCACAGCCTGCCAATCGCCATCAACCTCTCCGTTCAGACCTTCCGCAAGATCCGCCAAAACCTTTTCTGGGCTTTCTTCTACAACCTTATCGCCATCCCCCTGGCGGTGATCGGAATCCTGCATCCCATCATTGCGGAAATCGCCATGGCAAGCAGCTCCGTGACCGTGGTGACCAATGCTAATTTGCTGAAGAGGAAGAAGATCTGAGATAGTGAATTGTAGCCATAGTTTCGCATAATGACAGCTAAGTTATTGATAAATAAGGGTTGATTTTTTCATTTTAGGCACTACTTTCGAACTGAGCAGAGGTGGTAACCGGAGCAACGCACTCACCCGCTCACCTGCGGTCTTCTTCTCGATAGAACACAGATGACGCGGATCGTTATGATCTTCATGATCATTATAACCTGAATCGAAACAACTCGTTCACCCTCTCACCCGTTCACTTGTTCACTCGTTCACTTCGCAGGATCTTCGCAGGATCGGCATCCTACGCTACAAAAACCCATCTTGCACCCTAAAAATCCGTTTCTTCCCCCTTTGCATTACGGAATCAATACGGACTCATTACGGACTAATACCAATTCGCTTTCATATATCCAAATTCATCCACTTAAAATAGGTCAGTCTTGAAACCATATCTTTGTTGTTGTCCAGGTATTCAAAGCTATCAATCAGGGCATTCTG
>JAUYAR010000030.1 GCA_030693415.1 Candidatus Cloacimonadaceae bacterium
CATGCATGAGCAATCGCTGATTGCCAACTTAAACATCTCCCAAATCTGTCAAGAAAATGTGAATTGGAAGCACTTAGACCACTTATTCTCCAAGTGCTCTGGTAAAGCAGCGTAGAATGGTGATGGTTTTTGAACAGTCTCAAATAGATAAATGCCTCAATTAGGACAAGTTTTACTTGACATATTTTGCGCCCTTGTTTACGTGGTGGATTAGGACTGTCTTTTTCACAATGTGGTATGATAGCAGTCAAAGTTTATAGAAAAAATGGAATCTAAACCTAAAAAAGGAGACATTATGAAAACTAATGTTTACAAACTGATGCTTCTGCTGGTTTTCTCGGTAGTGGCTTTCGGAGCATGGGCTGTGGTGAGCGATTACGCTTTCACCGGCACTGCCGGAACCTATACTGAAATCACCGGAGGAACCGTTCTGGGGACTACCCCGGAGCTCGATAACGAGAGTTTCAATGCCATCCCGCTGGGCTTCACCTTCACTTATGATGGTATTGCCTACACCGAGGTGAGCATCCAGGCAAACGGCTTTCTTGCCATGGGCAGCACCGTTGCCAGCAGCTATCTTGCCATCAGTGGCGCGACCGCCACAAACAACGTCATCGTCGCTCTCAACCGCGATATCAAAGGAAGAACCGACGGACAGCTTTCATATCTGCTCACCGGCACCGCGCCGAGCCGCGTGTTCACGGTGCAGTGGAAAAACTATCGCCGCGTGCCGACTACCGCCGTGAACGATATCTTCAACTTCCAGATCAAGCTGCACGAAGGCAGCAACCAGGTAAAATTTGTTTATGGACCATTTACTGCAGTCACCGTTTCCACCGCCGCCACAGTGCAGGTGGGGATTCGCGGAGACAGCATTGCGGATTTCAACAACCGCGCTACTACCACCGATTGGAGCGCCACCACAGCAGGAACCGCCGCGAACTCAAACTGCACACTCAGCGCCACGGTCTTCCCCGCAAGCGGTCTGACCTTCGCTTTCGCACCTTCTCAACAAGGTGAACCACCCTTACCGGCACAAAACCCAGTCCCGGCAAATAGCGCCATCAACGTCTCCCTCGGCGTCAACCTCAGTTGGTTGACCGGCGGCGGCACTCCCACAGGATACAAAGTCTTCCTTGGGACAAACAACCCGCCCACCAACATGGTGAATGGAACGATCCAGACCGGATATGTCTATGATCATCCCACTGATCTCATCTACAGCACAGTCTATTATTGGAAGATAGTTCCTTTCAACGAATTCGGCGATGCCTTGAATTGCCCGTTGTGGCAGTTCACCACACTCGCGGATCCTACTATCACCACCTATCCCTATGTGCAGAACTTCGATACCGTCACCCCTCCGGGGCTGCCGGTTGGATGGTCCACCATCAACGCCAATGCGGACATCTACACTTGGGAAACCTTTGCCGGAACAGCGCACTCAGCTCCAAACTGTGCCCGCATTCGTTACAACACAACTGTCGCGATGAATGATTGGCTGGTCGCTCCTCCCCTGCAGGTGAATGGAGAATACTTCTATCGCCTCAGTTTCTTTTACCGTGCAAACAGCGCCACTTATCCGGAAAAGCTCTCCGTGTTTTGGGGAACCTCTCCCACCGCCGCGGCGATGACCAACCAGCTCTTCACCAACCAAAACATCACCAATATCACCTATGTCGAAGCAGTCGGTCTCATCGATCCTCCGCAGTCCGGTACGATCTATATCGGTTTTCATGGACATAGTGCCATGGACATGTTCTATCTTCATCTGGATAACGTGACCATCACCGAAGTTGTAGAAATCATCAATCCTCCGACCGGACTGACCGCCACCCTGCAAAACATCAACAACGTGCACCTTTCCTGGGTTGCCCCCGTAACTTCTGCTCCTCCAGGACTTTCCGATGGTTCTGAGACCAGAGACCCCTCCCGCGCCCTCCTTGGGTACAAGGTTTACCGCGACGGAGCTTTGATCCACACCATCACCAACCCCGCCACGGTTGCCTATATTGATCCCAGCTTGGCTGTCGGCACTTATAGCTACACTGTAACCGCAGTATTTACTACCGGAGAATCCGTTCCCGCAGGACCGGTCAGCGTCACCATCAATCCTCCGCTTCTGCCCCCGGTGAATCTGACTGCCACGGTGCTAAACAACAACAATGTGCGGCTTGCCTGGGAAGCTCCCGGCACTCCACCGCCTCCACCTCCCGGCTTCTCAGACGGTTTCGAGAGCTACCCGAATTTTGCACTAACTTTTGCTCCTTGGGTGCTTGTGGACGTGGATCTTTCCACCACTTACGGCATGGAAGCCACGACATGGCCAAATGAGAATGCCGCGATGGCTTACATGATCTTCAATCCCAGCGCGACCACTCCTCCGATGACCACACTTACCCCAAATTCCGGCAGCAAAATGGCGGCAAGTTTTGCATCAACGACCCCCATCAACAACGACTGGATGATCTCGCCACCGATCCCGATCGCCAGTGCTGCCACAACATTGAACTTCTGGGCAAGATCCTATACTGCCCAATACGGCTTGGAAAGATTCAAGATCGGTATTTCAGCAGGTGGAACCGCCCCGGCAAACTTCACCATCATCAGTGGCGCAAGCTATATTCAGGCACCAATCACATGGACGAACTATAGCTACTCGCTTGCCGCATACAACGGTCAAACCATCCGTTTCGCGATCCAATGCGTGTCCGACGACGCCTTCATCTTCTTCGTGGACGATGTGTCTGTGGGAGTTCCCACCGGCAGAGAAAGCGTACCGCTAATCGCCAGCTCCACTATTGATCTGGAAGCAAGAGCCATTCGCAGCGTCGGAACCCCAGTTCTCGCACCTGCCGAGACCGAAGAACCCACCCGCCAACTGACGGGCTATAAGGTCTATCGCAACGGTCTATTGATCAACACCATCACCAATCCCGCCACCCTGATCTATGACGATCTCGGCTTGGCGGTCGGCACTTATAACTACACTGTGACTGCTGTTTACACCTACGGCGAATCCGTTCCCGCAGGTCCCGTCAGCGTCACCATCACTCCTGCTCTCCTGCCACCGCTGAATCTAACCGCAGCTGTGGACGGCAATGACGTCACCCTGGACTGGGACAGCCCCGTCACTCCTCCCACAGGCTCTTGGATCACCTGGTGCAACGATGTGCTTGGCAATTCCGTCGGCACGAACGCAGTAGCATTATTCGATGTCGCTCATCGTTTCGATCAAACCGATCTCGCGCCTCACGCAGGTGGAACTGTCACCCGGATCAAGTTTGTGCCAGCCTTCCTAAATTGCGCATACACAGTCAAAGTATGGACCGGCGGAAACGCAACTAACGCCGGAACGCTCGTTTCATCGCAATTGGTTTCCCCCTTTATTGAAGACGAATGGAACACCGTGGTGTTGAACACCCCTATTCTTATCCCGACCACCGGAGATCTTTACGTCGGATTCGAAGCCAACACCCAGGGTGGATATCCTGCCGGCTGCGATGCAGGTCCTCAGATCCAAGGCAAGGGCAACATGATCTATTGGAGCAATGCCTGGACGACCTTGACCGCCTTGGCTCCGTCCCTCACCTACAATTGGCTGATCCAGGCATTTGTCGCTCAAGGCACTGCCATGAAAGCGATCGAACCCACACCTATTGCCGAAAATCGCAGCCGCTATATCAACAACGCAGCCCTCGCTTTGCAGACCAAGAACTTGATGCGCAACGAACGCAATGTCATCGGCTTCAAGATCTATCGCGGCGGCACCCTGATCCACACGATCAACGACCCTGCGATCACTGCCTACACCGATATGGATCTTGCCAACGGCACCTATAACTATGGGGTGACCACCACCTACACCCACGGTGAATCCGTTCCCGCAACCGTTCAGGCGGTGGTGAACGTTCAATTGGCAACCACGATCTTCGAAGACGGCTTTGAGACCTATCCCAATTTCGCGAATCTTTTCGCGCCCTGGACTCTGCTTGATATCGATCAATCACCCACCTACGGTTTCACCGGAATCGAATTCCCCGGCTCCGGCGCACAGATGGCATACATCGTATTCAATCCCTCCGCGACCACGCCTCCGATCACCACTCTGATTCCTCACGGTGGAGCCAAAATGGCTGCCTCATTTGCTGCCACGGTACCTCCCAATAACGATTGGATGATCGCCACCAGAGCGCATCTCGGCACCAATAGCGCCATCCGGTTCTATGCCAGATCCCACGCCTCGACATGGGGACTGGAAAGATTCCGCATCGGAATCTCCACTCAGCCAAACATCATTGTGCAGAGTTTCCAGTATATCACCGGCACCACCTATGTGGAAGCTCCGGTCAACTGGACGGAATATGTCTATGACCTCTCCGCCTATGACGGACAGAGCGTCTGGATCGCCATCCGATGCGTCTCAAACGATGCATTCGTCTTCTATGTGGATAATTTCACCATCCACAGCGTCGGCGGATGGGTCAGCAACGACGACAACATGGCTCCTGCCATCAGTACGTCTCTAATCGGAAACTATCCCAATCCTTTCAACCCGGAAACCACCATCCGCTTCAGCATCAAGGATGCGGCTCCGGTGACTATCCAAATCTATAACGTGAAAGGTCAGCTCGTCAAAACCCTCGTCAACGAGATCAAAGACAGCGGCAACCACAACGTGATCTGGAAAGGATTGGACAACAACAATCGTCCTGTTTCAAGCGGTGTCTATTTCTACAAAATGAATACAGGCAAATACAGCAGCACCAAAAAGATGATCCTGATGAAATAGTATCAGTTGACAATGTGATGCCTTAATGCCCTGTAAATAAGGGTTTCCTGAGGCATTGCCAAATTGTGTGTTGAGGGCACGGTTGAAAAACCGTGCCCTCACTCGTTTTTGGATCGGATTTATCCAGGCAGGTTGATTCACTGGAAGAACTGCTTCGGTATCAAAGGGCAATCGGAGGATCGACCAAAGACATGACTGCCAAAAGAAATAGTGGTTTTTTTTGCTGAGTGATTACCAGCTATTCAATCTTGCTTTGAGGATTTTCGGTTCAGAGTTTTAGTTTGATATACAGCGTTTCGACTACATAATTGCCGGCGTCAAAAACGGGCAGGCTGAGCAGTGCCTTGCGATAGTGATCCAGTTGATCGAGTTCATGGATGCCGCCGGTCTTGAAATCCACTATCAAAGCGGCTTTCGCTTTCGTATCCAGCATGAGACGGTCGAGGCGATATTCTCTGCCGCGATGTTGGATGCCAAACTCCGTGAAGACCTTGTCCCAGCGCGCATCAAAGAGCTCAGGATGCGATGCCAGCGCAAGCTTGATCTTGTCCACAAACTCGATGATCCCGCTCTCTGGGAGGACGTTGCAATAGCGGCTCAGGCATTGGCGCAGGGCGTATTGATGCTCCGTCGAGAGGTTCTTTTTGATGAAACTCAGATAACAATGCGCCAGATCGCCAAAGAGATTGTGCCGCTCCATTAGCCAGATTTTTTTCCAATCCTTATCCGCGCTTTCGGGGTTGGCGGTCATTGCGTTTTCGGCTTTGGGAAGAATAGAAGCTATGAGACGATTGAGAGGCTGCGGAGATAGTGTTTCATCCTGAGTGCTTTCATCTTCGTCAAGCACCGGAAGCGTTTCCGCCTCTGGCTTGAGACGATAATAGTCCTCTCCAACCACTACTGCGTCATCGGTGATAAAGACGTTCCTCGCCGCGTCGCAGAGCAGCTTTGGGATCGTCATCTTCGCCTTCGGATCACCGAAATATCCCACCCAGTTTTTGCTGCCTTCAAAGACGATAAAGATGTGCAGCTTTGTCTTGGCGCGGGTGAAAGCTACGTAGAGATTATTGAGCTCCTCGAGCATGGCGCGGCGCTCTGAATCCTGTTGCAGAGAGGCAAAATCCGAGTGTTCGAGCAGAGCGTTGTAATGATAGGTGAGGGCAAAATCGCTCAATTCCTTAAAGTCCGCGGAGGAGAAATTGGCATACCATTTCAGCTTTTGGGTGTCGCTTCCGTGGCGGCTGCTGAGGTTATAGAAAACGAAAACACGGTGAAATTCCAAACCCTTGGATTTGTGGATGGTTAGGAGCTGTAGATTGTCCGCACCCTCCACCGCCACCTGTTTCATAAACTCCTGCTTGCGGTTTTCCTCCAGATATTGGAGGAAATCCCCGATGCTGTTGCCGCCGGAACTTTGCTGCGCTTCAAAATCCCGCGCGACACGGATGAAACTATGCAAATTGAGATAATCGCGTTCGCTCAGCAAAGTGGCAGGCAGGCGATCCGCAATGATCTCTTCACATAGCTCCGCGATGCTTTTCGATACCGGCTCCAGCGCCTTTTGATAGTAGTATTCCGCCACCGGCACGGCAGAGAAATCGATACTTTTGACAATCTCTTCGGATCTCTCATAAGCTGAGATGCTATCGATTACGCTTTTTAGCGGTTTCGGCTTGACCAACACATAGTCCGAGCGTAAAAACGCCAGATAGTCCATCCAATCCCGATATGCCAGATAGCGAAGCCAATGCACGATTCCCGCGATCCTGCCATGATCAAGCAAATTGCTGGAAGGCTGATAGATGCTGGCGATGCCATTGTCCTCGAGGATCGCCTGAATGTCCGTGAGGTCGTTTCCCTTGCGGCAAAGGATCGCCATCGTCTCATGGGGATGAGAATCCACCGCGGGTTTGACCATAACGGAGACAAATTCCTGCATGCGGTCATCGATCGATGTCTCGATGCTTCGCGTCTGGTAGTTTTTACAGCTAAACTCGAGCAGGGAAAGAGGTTCGATCTCCGGTTTGGCGCTTGATATCTCCTCATATTTCCAATTCATGCCACTTTCTTCCAAGAAAGCGTGCATCGCCTTGTCGCTGAAGATGTTATTAATAAAGCGCATCATCATGGGACTCGAGCGCCAGGAACTTCTCAAGACCTCCGGTTCCGTCCTGCCCATACTGGGAAAGATGACTGGCAGGTTCAAAAGCAGATCGCGTTCGCCGCCGCGCCAGCCAAAGATAGATTGTTTTTCGTCTCCCACCACGACCAAGCCACCGAAGGGCTTAGTTCCTTCTCCGGCAATGATTTCCTCAATGATAGGCTTGAGGATGTTAAATTGGATCAGCGAAGTATCCTGAAACTCGTCGATCAATATGAACCGGCTGCGATGGGAGAGGAATTGATAGAATTCCGTGGCGTTGGCTTCCACCGCGAGATCAAAATTAGGCGGGTCGTCGCTGAATAACGCTTCGAGACTGAACCATGATATATCGTTGTAGGTCATGTTCTTATAGCGATAGATGAGCTCGTCGTATTCCTGTAAAATCGCTTCCCAAAGCCCCAATATCTCTTCCTGTTCCGGGATGAAAAGCGCTTGCATCAGATAGTTTGCCAATGCTTTCAGCGCTGCGTCCTGAATCGCTTGCAGCTCAGTTTTGCTTTTTCGGAACTTATTGGCGTTGAAGATGTTCTTCTCTTTGAGGATACCAAAAATCTTCAGGCAGCCGGAATCGGTCTTGCCCAGTTCAATGAGCTTCTGCATCAATGAGGAAATCGTGGCGGGAAATTCGCCAAAGAGTTTGACGAAATCTACATTGAAGAGTTCTTTCAGATCGCCGCTTTTATCCGAACTTGCCAGATCGATGCGGTTCAAGAGTTCCTCGCTGAGGTTGAAAAAACTATCCCGCTGCAAGCTCGCATATACCTCGTCCCGCAGCTTGTGATGAGCCTGCAAAGTTCCCTCGGACGCCGGTTTGAGCCGCTTGGTGATCAGATAATAGAGCCAGCGCGCCTCGATCATGGAGCCAAAGTACTCCTCATAATAATCCAGCGAAGAACGCACCCGCCGGCGCAGCAGACTTTCCAGACGCTCTTTCAGTTCCGGTTTCATCAGATGCGCCAACAAAAATGGCATGCGCTTTTCCACGGCTTGCAGATCGATGTCAAATCTGTCGATGCTGCGCAAAGGGCGCACGATGTTTCTGAATATGCCATTGATATAGGAATCTATCGTCATCACCTGCAGGAGCTTGCGATCCGCGGAGAGTTCCCTCAGAGCGGAAAGCAGCATATTCTCTTCCTCGATACTGAGCGCCGATCCATCCGGACGCAGGCTTTTGATCAAGCCGGCTTTGACCTCAGCTATTTTTGGATCATTGGAGCAGAGTAGGCTGAGGTTTTCCTGGATGCGTTCTCTGATCTCCGCGGTGGCTTTGCGGGTAAAGGTCAAAACGAGGATATTATCCAGGCAGAATTCGTTTTTGCCATAGTACTTCAGCACCAGGCTAACGTATTCGATGGCAAGGCGATATGTCTTTCCAGTGCCCGCGCTGGCGGAGATGATGCGATGGTTAAAATCCGACATTGTCCCTCCGAAAGCTGTTGTTAAAGAGATCGGCACGGCTGATCGCGGCAAGGGTCTTGCGATCCGCGACCTTGATCGGCAGGCGGTATCCGTTTTGCAGGATATCTTCCAGCCGGGCTTGCACTTGCTCGCGCCAACGGACACGTTTATTCTCATCCGTGCTTTTCTTGCCGCGCTGTTGGTCAAGGATCTGCCAAAAGAGGGAAACCGGCATTGCCTCATCTCCTTCGGGATCGAGCAAATAGTAGAAGTATTCATAGAAAGCAAGCTGCCCTTCATCCTCGCCGCCGGTCTTGAAATCCACGATGATGTTTTGCTGTCCGGTCTCGATGCGCAAATCCGCCTTACCGCGAATCAAAAGACGAATCTCTCCATCGGGATATTCCGCGCTTACGAGTTCCTTATGCACTTTTTCCTCATCGCTCATGCGATCCTGTTCAGGAATCAGTTCAAAGTGCCGGTTTTTCAGTTTCGGCAGCAGAAATTCCTGATAAAAGAGGCGCACGGAGGTCACGAGGCATTCGGAAATGATGCCGGTCAAAAACTCGTGATTATAGTTCTGGGGAATCTTATAGCGGTATTGATGTCCGGAAAGCAGCTCCAGCAAAATCTTGGTCAGCTTGTCCGTATCCGAGAAGGCCTTTTCAAGCGCTGCGATACCTTCGTGCCAGCCACCAAGGGGACGCAACAGTTCGGAAAGATAAGCGTGCATGATCGTGCCAAAAAGCTTCGGCCCGATGGTTTCCTTCAGAGCCAGGTCATAGTTTTCCAGACGCCGCAAACCGTTGATATACCAGGCAAAGGGGTTCTTTGTCATCTGCGAAAGGTTGTAATAGGAAGTCCGTATCTCGCCTTTGGGGAAGTCCTTTTCCGCTTCGCAGGGCATGCCGAAAAAGGCGTCGCCGCTTTCAAACCCGCAGATATCTTTATCCTCAAGCCCCGGAATCTGCCTTTTTGGAGTTGCGGCAAGCAGCTTTCCCTCATAGAGAGCGGAAACCGGATGCGTGCTTTCCACTTGATTTAGCTCAAATCCCGACAGTCTGCCATGTTCATGCAGCAGGATGAGTTCACTCACGAAAGAGCCGGGCTCGATGTCGTTATCCTGATTCCGGTAGCAATAGATCCTCGCTTGTTTGGCGCAGAGAATCAGCCTGAAGAAATAGTAGCGCTCCCAATCTCTGATCTGAGTGAAGCTTTTCAAGCCCAGTTTGGCGCGCTGGGTTTCATTGAGCAGCCACACGGGACCGGGATTTGAGGGAATCTCTCCCTCCACGGTGTGAAAGAAGATCACCTCGTCATAGCGGAGATCGCGGCTGTCCAACAGGTTGCCGATTTCATATAGAGTTTCCGCGCCGCCGGACTTTTGAAAGCGGTAGCGCGCGGATTTGAGATATTCGATGAAAAGCTTCAAAATCCTGGCGCTCAAAGCGATGCCGCTATCAGCATAGATAGCGCGCCAATCTGAAACGATTCCCAAATGCTCGATACTGCAAAAGTTTGCCAGGCGTTCATAGAATTGCTCGCGGATATCACTATAGAGCAACTCATTAGGAGAACACATTGCCTTGATTTCCAGCGCGCCGGAGAGGTCGATGACATGGCACAGACCGGTGATATTCTTGATTCCGCCAAGCTGTTTCAGCAGCGCGAAGTGGGATTTCATCACGCTTTGCAGCAGCGGATACTGCTTTTCGGCAGAGAGCAGATCAAAAAGCTCCAGGTCTTTGTCCAGATAAAGATAGTCATCCCGGCTGAGACTTTTGATCTCTCTCAAGAGCGCATCCCGTTGAACGATACCCCAATCCGGCTGATAGAAACGCACAAACAGCTCTCTCGAACACGCCTGCAGCACCAATCTCAACGGCAAATAACGCTGTTCACGGCTTTGCGCGAGGGCTTCCAAATGCGTTTGCCATAGCTGGAGCATTTGCCAGAGATCGCTTTGGGAAAAGGAGACCGCCTGCGGATAGGCAAAAACTTTCCGGGCAAAAAGCTCCCGATATGGCTTGGCGCAAAACTGACGATCCAGGATCAGACGCGCGGAAAGTTTCTTATCTTTCTCATCCAGGCTTTGGGAAAGCTCCACGGCATGGGCTTCGAGGAAGGCGAGCACCATCTGATCTTCGTTTTCAGTCTTGATGATTTCGATCTTTTCCACCCGGAAATCACCATCCTGGAGATCCTCAAGAATGGGGGATTTCATCTTCAGGCTGCCTTGGTCAAAGCTGTCCTCAAGTCCCTGCCAGATCACGTATATTCTGTTTCCACTTTCTTCCAGCACCGAGATCATCCGCTTTTCGAGCTCGCTGTAATAGAATTGATTTACAAAGATATAGCGCGCTGGTTTGCGGTTGAGACGGATATTTTTTTCGCTCACATAGAAGATCGGATCGGTGAAACCGAGGGAGCCGATCATTGCCAGATAGCGAGCCCGGATCTGAAGCACCCGATCGATATAAAGCGCTTGCCACGCTTGCAGATACATCGTTCCTGAGCTATCCAGGGCGCCCAATGTTTCCGCATCCACGCACTCGTCGCAAAGTTCGTCAAAAAAACGGAAAAAGCTACCCCCCCACTCCACGATGTCATCATATTGGGTCAAATGAAATTGCGCACGGTCTTCATCATCCAGCACCTGCCAGAGGCAGAGCAGCCGTTTTTCATCCGCGAGCGAAGGCTGCGGAGGCAGGATGGATGAGGATTTGAGATCGTCCATGGTGATAAACTCCACATCCTCAAATTGCCAGTGGTTTTGAAAACGGGTACGCGCCTGAGCTGCCGAAACGCGTGTCGGAAAAACCAATACCGCGGGGTCAACGATTTCCCTCAACGCGGCGGAGATCAGATCTTCTCCAAAGGGGACGCAAATAAAATCTCGCATAGATGCTCCTATAATACGGGGGAAAACAGCCTGCAAACGGATTCCACGCTCTTCTTGACGATGGAGCGGCGTCTGAAAGCCTCAGGATCGACCAGCCGGCTTTGGGCAAGGTCGGTTTCAAATTGACGCGCTGCCTGCATCGCGATATCCGGATCATAGATCAGCGCGGCGAGCTCAAAATTGTGGTTAAAACTGCGCAAGTCCATATTTGCCGTGCCGATTGAGAGAATCTCGTCGTCGATGATCAACACCTTGGCATGCATGAATCCATGTTGATATTCCCAGATGTGGATTCCCGTATCCAGCAACTCCTGATAATAGGAGCGCGAGCCCCAGAAAACCACGAAATGATCAGGTTTTGAGGGCAAAATGATATCCACACGGCAGCCGCTCATCGCGGCGGTTTTGAGTGCCATGAGCAGGCTGTCGTTCAGGATCAGATAGGGCGTGGAGATGCGAATCGACTGTCTCGCGTTGCTGATCGCGGCAAAATAGACCTGCATAATGCTGGCGTGATCGGAGTCCGGTCCACTGGCAGCTATCTGAACGGCGCTCTTGTAGCTCGCCTCAAGATGGTGGCAATCGAAACAGGCATACTGTCGAAATATCTCCGTTTTCATCAGGTTTTGCCTGCTCACAAAATACCAATCCGTCAAAAAGATGCCTTGCATCGCGATCGCTGCATCGCCTTCCAGCACGAGCATGGAGTCTCTCCAATAGCCAAAATAGCGGTCTTTCCCCATGTATTTATCGGCGATATTGAGTCCTCCAAGAAAGACGGTTCGCCCATCCACGATCACCAGTTTGCGGTGATTGCGATAGTTTGCCCGGCTATTGAGAAAAGGAATCCACACCGGCATGAAGGGCACGAACATCACTCCCGCCTTGCGCAGCGCGGATTTGAAGCTTCTCCGCAAACTCCAGCAGCCCACATCGTCATAGATGAAACGGATCTGGATTCCCTGGTCGGCTTTTTTGAGCAACAGATCCTTGATCCGGTTTCCGATGGCGTCCGCACTGATTGAAAAATACTCCATGTGTATGTGCCGCTGAGCGTTATCTATCGCCGTGCAAATTTCCTCAAAGGCTTCCGCGGTATCCGGAATCACTCGCACCCGGTTGTGCCGCGTCAAAATCGCCTTGCTGTTGGATTCTAAAAGAGAAATCAGCCGGATGGCAAGTTCGTTTTCGATTTTCAGATCGGTTTCCTGCTCAAGCGGTTTCAGCAATTCCCCAAGATTGACCGAATCCACCAAACCCTTGCGGCTGAATAACCTGCTCTTGCGCCAGTTTCTACCAAAGAGGAGATAAAAGATGAAACCCACGACGGGGAGATAGAGAAGCACCAGGATCCAGGCAATAGTGCGGATGGGATTGTCGTTTTCCAGCACGAGCACCACGATCATCAGCACGATCGTGATCCCGAAGACGAGATTGAGGGTCTTCACGGCATAATTTGAAAAAAGCGCCGGAAACGCGCCACCCAGCAGCAAATTGATCACCGTAGCGGTCAATAGCAGCGACAATAGCAGCATCAATATCAAGGT
>JAUYAR010000031.1 GCA_030693415.1 Candidatus Cloacimonadaceae bacterium
GAGTTGGATCAAAGCAAGAACTGGTCGAACGCATCTACCAAGGGTTGGATGAAATCAATAAAACACCGGTCGTGTTTAGATGGAAGTATAAAATGAATGAAGTTCAATTATAGAACGTTAATTATGGGACGCTCTACTAGGTATGTGCCTTTTATGCTGCCTTCCGTATATGCAATTTTTAAGAATTTATCTGTTTTGAAGATTCCATTGAAATGCTTTGGTAAGAAGCGATTAAGTAAAAGATACTCATAAAGCGAGTTATTTGATATTGTCTTTGATGGTAAACTGTCTATATGCTTAATTAGGTCGGTTTTCATTTTATACAGAGTTTTTGCTAGTAAGTCTTCTGATACCGATGGAACAACTAAATTCGAAAAATCACTATCCATTCTGAACCCTTCGTGGGGATCAAGTTTCCATTTTACCTCATTGAACTTGTGCAATCCCAACAGATTTGATGAAATAAAAAGTAACGCATATTTATTTCCACAGCTTTGATTTTGAAGAATGAAATAACCTGAATAGTATCCCAGACTAATAAATCTTTCATTAATTGAGTATACAAACTGATAAACATCTGAACAAGACGATGAATCTCCAATAAAGTCTTTCCATTTCTCCAATGACGTATTTACAGGGATTGTATTAACAAACCTATACATTGATGTCGCAGGTAGAAAAATCATGATTTCAGCATTTGGATTAGCTTTCAATAGTAGTAAATCAACGGGCTGGGCATTACTGTAACCAAAGGGATCGATAAAGAACAGAGTTTTAATTGTATTGATATTACTGATAATCTCTTGCTGCTTAGCAAGTTCGATTAAGGCATCCTCAAATTTTGTACAAGTGATATCATAATTGATATTCGCAGGGAGCGAGATTAAATTGATGCGCCTTTGCAGTTCGTCGCAATACTCTTGTTCTTTGTCGCTAAAATGTATATAATACTGCTTCGAACTAGGATAATCTGTGCAGATACTAATAACCTGATTTAATGCAATTAAAGCACTTCCACGTTGACCATCATCTGTTTCACCCTTCCCACAGAACAAGTCGTAGATGTGAATGCTATGAATATATCGTATCGTAGTCAGTATAGATAAGTAGCACTCTAAATATTTATTATAAAGTAGCAATTTCACTCTCGTATGCTCTTCAAGAGAGCCAAAGAAATCTGTACTAGGCATTTTCGTTCCAGAGTTTGTTGATACGGTCTTTAATCTTTTGCTCATAAAGAGCGATTAACTGACGGTTGGCATTCACAAGTTTTTGCTCGTTTTCTATCCGGTCAACAATAGCTTGTTGAATAGGCAATTCGGGAAGGGGGATTTTATAATTCTTAACAAATTCCTTAGGGATTCTCTGTAATCCGCCAGTACCTGTCATGTTTAGAATTGCTAAAGATTTGAAATCTGAGCTGGTTAGGAAAAAGTAAATCCACTGTGGTAAAACCCTATCAGAGCACCTGAAAACGTAAAATTCACTTGAACCAAAACCTATGCTGTTTACTAAGTTCTGCGCTATGCCAGCTTTGCCATTTTCAAAACAAGGAGTAACCTTAGCTAAAATTACATCGCTGTCCCTAAAGTATGTGTAGCTTCCCATTAATATCTCACGAATAGGTTTTGATATTTGCGCATCAAACGACATTCGATTTGCCCCCAAATCGCTCATTGGTACAAAAGATACAATAGTATCTTGAGATAATCCATAGATTTCACTTTTTAATGGGTTTACAACTGTCACATCTTGTAATGAATACAACTCCCACTCAGGATCGATATTGATGTGGGGTTTCCAATTTTCTACTACTTGTTTAGCACCGTCGATGATCTTCTGATAGGAGTCCAGCTCTGCTGCAATCTCTTGCTGAACTGAAAGGGGTGGGAGGGGGATTGGTAAATTGGAATACTGCTGTGCGTTAATATTGGATATTGTACCTGTTTTTGATTGACTCGTAATCCACTGTGCATAGCTCTCTGACTTAGTAAGATAGAAAATGAATCCTGGTAGGGCTTTATTACGATCTATTATGAATCTGATAAGATAACCAGCGAAGATGTATCTACCCTTCTGTCGGTGTAAATATGCTCTACCTACTGACCCTGACCTTGCGAATAGTAAATCATCTTCGTTCAATAAGTACTGATCTTCAATTTCTGAGGGAGACACCTTTTCGGTATCTTTCAAATTCCCATCATTATAAATATCAGTAATTCGTATGTACCTTGTCTCTCCATCAAAAGCAGCTTTTGAGGCTCCCGATCCATATTGAGCTTTCTTTGAACATATATCCTCGAGCCGTACCGTTTCATAAGTTAAGCAATTTGATGCTGGTGAAATATACCTCTCCCCACTCAGATTATAATCCCCACTATCAGCTAACTTTGACTTTTCGACAAGGATTACATTTTTATCCGGGACAATGTACTCTTTCTCTGTTAGCACTGTTTCCTTGTAAGTCATAGCATTGGCAAAAGCAGCGGGCAGGTCATTAGCTTCTATGGGTCTTCTTTGAGCACCCAGATCAAAGCCATCGTTGTTTACTTTGAGGAAGATGATTTTATCGGTCTTTTTTGCCAGAGCTTTGTCAATCCAGAGGATGGAGGTCTTAACCCCGGAATAGGGGTTGAAAACACCTCCAGGCAGAGAGATCACCCCCACCAGATAGTTTTCTTCTACCAATAGCTTACGCAGTTGTTTATAGGCATTACTACCCTGAAAGATGATGCCTTCCGGGACAATGATACCGGCTCTACCATTGTTGGTAAGGTGTTCCAGCATATAATCCACAAAGAGGACTTCGCTGCGTTTTGCCTGGATGCTAAAGCGTTGATGGGGTCGGATACCTCCCTTGGGAGTCATAAAGGGAGGATTTGCCAGAATCACATTTGCATACTCATTCCAGCGTTCAGTGCTGGTGAGTGTATCATACTCATAGATTTGAGGAGTATTAAAGCCGTGCAGATACATATTGACCAGCGAGAGGCGCACCATCTCAAAGGCAATGTCATAACCTTTCAGGTTTTTGTGCATGAAGGCTCGCTGATCGGGTGTGAGCAGGTCGCCAGCGTATTTCTTACCATTTTGAATGACCAATTCATCCAATGGAATGCCGTGCGTGGCGAAGGTATGAGGATCCTTGTCTTTATCGTAGTTTGAGCTATTGGTCTTGATGATGTGTTTGTAGGCAGAGATCAGGAATCCTGCTGTTCCGCAGGCAGGATCAAGGATGCTGTCTTCTCTTTGGGGATCGATCAGTTCCACCATAAAGTCAATGATATGACGCGGCGTTCTAAATTGTCCGGCATCACCTTGTGAGCCAAGAACAGCAAGCAGATATTCAAAGGCATCGCCGAGTTTTTCACTATGTTCATAAGTAAACTCGTCTATGCACTTCAGGAAGAGTTTCAGCGTTTCAGGATCACGATAAGGCAGAAAAGCGTTCTTGAAGATATCTCTGAACAAAGCGGGTATCTGCGCGTTGTTTGGTATCTTAGCCAGTGCATCCTGATAGAGCATGACTCTGCCTTCCCCACTCAGTTTTGGGTCAAAAAGCTTGTTCCAGGCATAGGGTGCAAAGTCTTTGGCAAAGTATTTGGGATTGCCTCCCAGTTCGATGGATTCATTGTCCATATCATACATGAATTTATAGATCAGAGCAATGGTGATTTGTTCCACCTGAGAGCTGGGGACTGGCACTTTGCCGACCAGAATATCTTTGGCATCGTCAATCTTCTTTTTGGTGATAGAGTCGAGCATTTATTACGTCCTATTTATTCGTGGTGGGACTGGATTCCAGTCCCAGCCTGCGCTGGGATGACGGCTGGAATGACGGGGTGGCTACGGAAAGACTCACAGTTTTCACTCTCATCCCTACATATACCGGTTTAGGATCACATAGTCCTTGATGTATTCCGGAATGGCTATTCGCCAGCTATCTTTGACCGCTCGTAAGTCCTTCATGGCAAATCGAGGATAGGTATTCAGCTCTGCATAGTCTTTATGATCGATGATATCTCTCAGCCTGTTGTCGGTCACGTATGCTTTGAAATAGTATTTGAGGGCGGGGATATTATCCGTTGATTTTGGTTTGTAAATTGAGATGAATTTATCGAATTCGGTATTGAGAAGCTCGTCTTTTGATTTGAAGCCGGGAATCAAGCCAAAGGCTTTCTCTACTATCTCCCGAAGGGTCAGTCTGCGATCTAATTGTAAGGAATGGCGGAGTTTCTCCAGAGTGAAATGCTCTTCAGGCTTATCGATCATAGTTTGATTGATATAATCCAACACAAAGTCCCATTTGCCATCGTCAACGCCTCGTTTGACGACCGGGTCTTGCTTGATCTTCTCTTCAAACTTCTGGAAGAACATCCTGTCTATCTTCATGCCATCGGCACTGATAACTTTGCGGTCAATCTTGGTCAAGGGATCGGGAGTGTGAATCTCAGCACCAGTCACTTGGGGCTGAGGAGGTTCTCCGCCAACAGGTGTGCTGGTTGTTGCACCGTTATCCGGAAGAGCCAGTACTTGGTCATAGTCAAATTTATCTTCAAAGTACTCGCATACGGCAAAGAAATCAAAGAGGATGAATCCTGTTTTGATCTTGTCTTTGTGGAGTTCTTTCAGAGCAGGATCGATATATTGTTCACAGAAATCGTGTTTACGGGTACCTCTGCCTTTGATCTGAACAAACTCAGAAGGTGAGAAAATTGGACGCATCAGAGCAATGTTCAGGATATCCGTGCAATCGTATCCGGTGGTCATCATGCCTACTGTTACGCAAACTCTGGTCTTTGAGGTTCTGTAATCTGAGAGAAAACCGGCATTACCAGATAAGTTGTTATTGGCAAAATTGATGGACATCTGCTGAGCTGTGGGGATAATGGATGTTACCTGCATGGCAAAGTCGGAATTGTATCTGCCCGGGAACATCTTATCAGCCATCACATTAAGGATTTGAGTAATCTTGGTAGCGTGTTTTTGACTAACCGTAAAGATAATAGACTTGCCGATCTCTCCGCTGATAGGATCATACGCGGCGTTGTCCATGAAGGCACGGCAGAGAGTGATATTGGTATTACGAGAGTAGAAACGCTTTTCAAAGTCTTTCTCTTCAAAATAAGTAATCGTGTCTTCACCTTGGGGGTTGGGCTCCACATAGGCATAACCCTGATCTGATAGTAGCTGAGTGGTAACCTGGGAGCGGGCATCAATCACCGTAGGGCTTACCAGATAGCCATCTTTGACGCCATCCACGAGGGAATAGCGAAATGTGGGGGTACCGCTTTTACAGCCAAAGGTCTCGTAAGTATCCAGCAGTAATCTGCGCTCATAATCCCGGGGGCTGTTACCATCAGGAACTGCGTTTTTGATGTAGTCTTTGGGGGTAGCAGTCAAGCCCAGTTTATACCCAACAAAGTACTCAAAGACGGCTCTGGCATTACCACCAATGGAGCGATGCGCCTCATCAGAGATTACCAGATCAAAATCCGTGGGGCTGAACTGAGTTCGATACTTATCACCAGATAGAAGGGACTGAACTGTCGAGATTACAATATCAGCCTTTCGCCAGTCATTTTTGTTTTCTTTGAATATCAGTGCGATGAAGTCTTTCTTTAGATATTTGACCATGTTTCGCTGAGCTTGATCTTCCAGCTCCAGTCGATCAACCAGGAACAAGACCCGGTGAGCGTTTCCGGTCTTGAGAAAGAGCTTCATTACTGCAGCAGAGATGAGAGTTTTCCCGGTTCCGGTAGCCATTTCGAACAGAAAACGGTTATTTCTCTTGCGGACTGCTCCCTGAATGGATTCTACTGCTCTTATCTGATATGGTCGTAAGAGGCTGAGATTATTCTTCTTGAGGTATTCAAGCCGGGTATCCTCGTTATGGAAATCAGGATTTTGATCATAGTCATGTTTTTGTGTTATGGCAATATATCCGGAAGTGATAATATCATTTATTAGGGCATCAGGATCGGGGTTGTAATGCTCATACCCCTTCATTGATTCGGGAGATGGGAATTTGGTTATGATGTATGGGTTGCCTTGCTGCGTATCCCAAAAATAGTGGAGATTGCCATTGGATAGGAGGATGAAACGGCAGTTCTGTGAACGTGCATAGGCTCGGGCTTGCTCTTTGCCGACGAGAGGATTATGTTTCTCAGATTTGGCTTCCAGAACGATGATGGGATGGGAGTGTTCATCCAACAGCAGAAAGTCAATGAAGCCTTTGGATGCCGACTCAAAGTCATTTCCGAACTCATCTATCGCTTTCTGGGTGATTTTGGTCTGGTTTTCCAAGACGATATTGGCTTTCTTCCCCTTTTCATCAAAGAATCTCCAGCCGGATTCCTTCAGCAGGTCGTTTATTTTTATTCTGGCGCTGGCTTCTTTACTCATTTCCGATAATCGTCAAGTTTCTTGCCATGCTCATCGAGCCAGTCAAGCCACCCGTTCGAAGACCTCCCTGTAACTAAATGAGAAGCGGCAGATGGACTCTTGAAATTATAATTGTCTCTGAGAATGTACTTTGTCCCAGTAGAGTCCAGATACAATGCTCCTTCTTTGATCATATCCAGTTTGTGTTGCAAAGAAGGTCCTTTGAATGATGACTTATGGTCTTTAATAACTTCTGATCCTTTTAAAAGAGTAAACTGCTTTGTTTTCTGGAAATACTCACCAGATGCTTTGACATCTTTGTTTGAAATATGTACCTTAATGCAATCTGGAGGTGGTGGAGGAGGCGGTTGTGGAGGTTCATCATCATCACCACCAGGTATCGTTTTATTCCATATCCTTTCAATAAGCTCGATAGCAATTGTTTTTTGATGTTGATTGATTAGTAATTGCTCGGCTATACTAAATACTGAACCACCGATCCTACGTTGAATAGTTTGTGCTTCGTTTTTAACGCTTTGGATAAGTTTGATAGTTGTAAGCTCTTCGAACATAGCTTCGGCTCTGTTTACTGCTTTTGTTCGGAAATTCTCTTTCTTCAAGATACTGTCGAAGAAAGCGCAAACCTCATCTATGTTGGCTGATTCGAGATTGAATTCGGCAAACAATGTATCTTGAAAATACCCTCCTCTGTGAGGAACATAGAATCGCCAAATGATCCCATCAGTAAGTATTCCTATAGCAATTCGATGATGAGCTTTGTAGGCATTTAATTGATCTTCAGAGTGTTTAATCGCAGATTTCATTAAATTTCCTGGAGACTTCACTTCAATGAATACTTCAGCGACTTTCGGAGTTTTATCAGCGAGGAAAAGGGCAATATCAACCCTACCAGTTGAGCCTTTGGGCAGACTCTCGGTTGGAATTTTTTCGACTTTGTATTCAGTATGAAATTCTGCAGGGTTCCACACATTCCACCCTAATTCAAGACACAGCCTGCCCACAAGCGAAAAACGGACATGCTGTTCATCCTTGAATGATCCATCTTTCAATAACTTACGGATGTCTTCAATAATCTGTTCCACCTATTCCTCACAGCGTGATTTACTTTTTTTTCAAGTATCTGCGAAAGAGTTTTCTGTCAACCACAAAATATGCGGCATCATAAAACATCCCTCAAGGCAGTGAAATTACGATTATGACCTATCAAGGTGTAATCTGTATAATGCCTGACTAACGTGTAAAATCTGGCTCTCTGGTCAAAACAACCTATATCACTATCCCTCAATATATTACGTGATGCACGCCTTGCCCTCTCTCCTTAGCATTACGGAGTCAATACGGACTTAGTCCGTAATGAGTCCGTATTGATTCCGTAATGCAAAGGGGGAAGAACGGGTTTATTTAGGTGCAAGAAAGGAGGTTTTCGGAGAAAATTGATAGAATATCTGGATAGTCTCATTGAAATTTGGCCGAGGGTTTTATGTTTTCGATTGACACAATCTGCGATATCTTATCTTGGGTTGACAAACACAAAGATTGAAGGTTGATTATGGATAAAGGACACAGATTCCTGCTCTGCGTCACCGGTGGAATCGCTGCCTATAAAGCGATCGATCTCGCCAGCCGGCTTGTCAAGTCCGGCTTTGAGGTGAAAAGCATCCTCACCGCCAATGCCGAGAGATTCGTTTCGGGCATGAACTTTGCGGCGATCACGCACAACGACGCGCACACCGATATGTGGACTGACACTGATCCGATTCCGCATATTACTTTGGCGGATTGGGCGGATTTGATCGTCGTTGCCCCCGCCACGGCAAACATCATGGCAAAAGCGGTGACCGGAATCGCAGACGATCTTTTGTCCTCTGTCTTGCTGGCGCACACGAAACCTGTGCTCTTTGTCCCAGCTATGAACGTGCACATGTATTCCCACCCCGCGACACAAGCCAATATCATATCCCTCAAAAGGTTGGGACACAATATTCTGGAACCGGTCACCGGCATGCTCGCCTGCGGCTATGAGGGCAAGGGAAAATATCCTCCCAACGCGGAAGTCCTCTATGCCATCCGCACTTATCTAAACTATTCGCAGGATATTAAAGGAATCAAGGTGTTAGTCAGCGCCGGTGCCACGATGGAAATGATCGATCCCATGCGGATGATCTCAAACCGCTCATCCGGCAAGATGGGTCTTGCCATTGCCAGAGCTTTGGCTCTGCGCGGAGCGCAAGTGACACTTGTCCATGCCGATATCCGTTGCACGATCCCATATTATTTGGATAAAGTCATTTACGCTCCCTCAGTTCAAGATATGCGCACAGCGGTGATAATGGAAGGAGCCGCTGCTGATTGGATCGTCAAATGTGCCGCGGTTTCGGATTTTAAACCTGAAACAAGCTCTCCGCGCAAGATCAAAAAAGGCGGTGATTTGAACCTGAAACTGGTGTCCACAACGGATATATTACTTGAACTCAGCACCCATAAAAACATCGGACAAAAGCTGATCGGCTTTGCCGCCGAAACTGAGGATCTGATCAAAAACGCGCGCCTCAAACTGGAAAAGAAAAAGCTGGATCTGATCTGCGTCAATCATCTGGACACCGTCGGTAAGGATGAAACCAAGCTCAGCCTGATATCCGCGGGAGCTAATAACGAGGACGTAATCGAGCTATCCGGGGATAAGTTCCACGTGGCGCACTTGCTCATCGACGCCATCAAGGCGCTATGAACAAAGGCTTTACGATCATCACAGGAGCAAACGGACAGGTGGGCAGCCATCTGGCACGAAGTTTCGCCACAAAGGGGATTTCGCTGCTGCTGTTATATCACGACCGACAAGACCGGCTCGCTGGATTCGATGACGCCAAAGCTGTCCTCACCCGCGCTTGCGACCTTGCCGATCCGATCAATTTGACCGCTTTTATCGAAGAAGCAAAGCGCGTCTTCAACCTGAACCCCACTGTTTTCATCCATTGCGCTTCGCTGCGCAGTTTCGATGCCAAAGCGCTGGTGGATTCCGATCCGGCGATCTTTCATAAAATACTAACTACGAACGTGATGGGTTTTTACCACGTCCTGCGATCTGTCCTGCCGGATATGATCTTTGAAAACTTCGGCAGGATCGTGGTTTTTGGCTCAGCGGTCACCCAAACCGGCTTGATGCAAGGCTCTGCCTATGCAGCCGCCAAAGCTGCGATGGTCAATATCGTAAAATCAACCGCTCGCGAAGTCGCATCCCATAACATTTTGATCAACGCCATCTCCTCCGCTCCGATCGAGACAAATCTTGAGGCGGATTATCAAGGCGAATATCTTCAATTTCGCCAAGACTATTTTAGCCGATATCAAGGCTCCTCACCCACCGGCAAACTGGTGAGCATCAAAGAGATAGAAGCCATTGTTGAACTGTTAGTCAAACCGGAGCTGGAAAACCTGACCGCTCAGGAGATTTTCATCCACGGAGCAAGCCAATAACAATAACCTGATGAAGGACATATCTTTATGCAAAAAATACTATCGATCACGATCCTGCTGAGCCTCGCCTTATCTCTGAGCGCGTTAGCGTTTCGGGATGGTGAAAAACTCGTCTTTGACGTTCGATATGGCTTGGTCAGTGCCGCGGAAGCGACTCTGGAAGTCAAATCCGATGTCTATCGGGGCAGGGAAGTCTGGCATCTTTCCACCAAGGCGCGCACCTATCCCTTTTTCGACGTCTTTTTCAGGGTGCGGGACACGGTGGAATCCTGGTGGGACAAAGAATCCCTGCTACCGCACAAATTTGCCAAAAACCTGCAGGAAGGTACCTATCGTCAACATCGCATCCATCATTTCGACCACAACCAAAAGAGCACAACCTACCAGAAATGGAGCTTCAAAGACAAACGCTTCAACAGCGAACAATTGGAGATCCCAATCACCACCCAGGACGTGCTCAGCGCATTCTATCACGTTCGTAATCAAGAGCTTAAACCTGGAAAACGCCTGACCATGAGTATCACTTCCGACGGCAGGTCGCTGAGCACCGATATCGTCGTCCATCGCCGTGAAAAAGTGAAGAGCATCTTTGGCACAATCCAGTGCCTCGTGATCGAACCAAAGCTGAAGGGTGAAGGGGTGTTCAAACAAAGCGGCAAGATCACCATCTGGATCACGGACGACGCTTTCAAAATCCCCGTGAAGCTCGAAAGCGCGGTTACTTTTGGCTCCTTCGTCGCCACCTTGAAGACCGCGGAAAACGTTCCTTACATTATTAAGTAGCATTATGACAGATTTACTCAGACTTGAAGCTTACGACTATCATCTGCCCAGCGAACTGATCGCCCAGTTTCCGTTAAAAGAACGGAGCTTTTCCAGACTGCTGCATTTACGCAGAGAGGATGTATCAATTCAGCACCGGTATTTCCATGATATCCTTGAACTGATCGAGCCCGGAGCCGTCCTGATCCTCAATAACAGCAAGGTATTCCCCGCACGGCTATTTGGAACGAAAGATCGCGGCACCAAAGTGGAAGTGTTTCTGCTGCACGAGCTTGCACCAAAAACATGGCAGTGCATGGTGCATCCCGGAAAGAGGCTCAAACACCCGCAGCGCCTGATGTTTTCCGATTCGCTCAGCGGCAATATCGGATTGCCGGATGAACAGGGGTTTCGCAAGATCGTATTTAGCTGTGCGGGAGATTTTTGGGAAGAGATCCACCGCGTGGGACACGTTCCCCTGCCGCCATACATTCATCGCGAGGATGGCATTGAGGATGTCTCCGCCTATCAGACCGTCTATGCCAAAGAACCGGGCTCAGTGGCTGCTCCGACAGCGGGTTTTCACTTTACGGAAGAGCTGCTCAAACAATTGACGGACAAGGGGGTTTTGATCTGCGAAGTGATGCTGCACGTGGGCATCGGCACCTTCAAACCGGTCAAAACCGAACGCATCGACGAACATTTCATGCACAGCGAGTTTTGCACCCTCGATCCCAAGACCGCGGAAACAATCAACTTGGCAAAGCGCGAGGGACGCAGAGTGATCTGCGTGGGCACCACTTCCACCCGCACGCTGGAAAGTTTTTGGGAGAGCGGGGAGCTGCAAAGCGGCTCCAAGTGGACTGATATCTTCATCTACCCTAGCAAGGATTTCAAAGTGGCGGACGCCTTGATCACCAATTTCCACCTGCCCAAATCCACCTTGCTGATGATGATCTGCGCCTTTGCCGGATACGATTTTGCCCTTGAAGCATACGGGATCGCGGTTCAGGAGCGCTATCGCTTTTTCAGCTACGGCGATGCCATGTTTATCGAATGAAAACGCCATGCAAGCGGATCTGAGCTATAGTACTCTGGACAGCACCATGCTTGAATATGAAAGGCTGCGTGCCGCGCTATCCGATGATGCGGGTTTGATCGTTCAGGCAGGTGTTCAACGCAGCGGCATCGGTAGAAACGAGCGGTTTTGGCACTCTCCCAAAGGTGGTTTGTGGATCACTATGGATATTATTCATCCGGAGGCGTTGCCATCATTTGCTCTATATGTGGGATCCTGCTTGCATCGGCTATTGATCGAGCTGTATAGCTTGGCTGATCTCCGGATCAAGTGGACGAACGATATCTACTATCAGGAATATAAATTAGCGGGTATCCTGTGTAAGTATAACGCGGCTCACAACCGCTATGTCATCGGCATCGGTATCAATTTCAACAATATGCCGGACAGTGTTTTGGACGGTTTTAACGGCATCTCGCTGAAAACCATCCTCGGCTTCGATGTTTCCCTTGAGCGCTTCAAACGGCTGTTGCTGAGAGCTATCCATGCTCGCACGGAAGAGCTTTATTATCCACAGAGCTTTCTTGCCTATTGCAGCGAGCACCTCTATGGATGGAATCGATTTTGCACTATTGACATTGGATCGGGCAGCGCTTGCGGAATCATTCAGGGGCTCGATTGCATGGGAAATCTCTTGCTGGCGAGTAGCGACGGCGAGCCGATCCGCGTCAGCCACGGCTCCATCCTCGAGATCGTTTAAGAGATAGGTTTCTCCGTCTTTGAAGGGCTTTTTGCTTGACAGATATGGGTGCTGAAAATTGCTGTTGTGAAAACATATAATTACCTGGAGGAATTATGAACAGATGGATTCTCATCGTCATGGTTCTGGTGCTGAGCCTCTATTCCTGCAGCTCAAACCAGAGCAAACCAATGACCCGGACGACTCCCACCGGTGAAGGGGTCACTACCAAAGTGGCGATTCTGCCACTCAAAGCGCTTGACAGCCCCAGCCGCTACATCCAAAAGATTTTGACCGTGCGGGATATCAAAGAGGTCTTCGTCGCTCATCACAAATATGGTCTCATGGACATGGCGCTCACCGAAAGCCAGTTCAAAGCCACCGGCTTTCGCGATGTGGACGACCTGCAGATCGAGGAAATGAAAGAGATATCCAAAGGGATGTTTGCCGACGTGATGATCATGGGTAACATCAGCGAAAGCCGCCCCGGGCTCTATACAATCTCCATGCGTTTCTACAGCACCCGCAGCGGCGAATTGAAACAGCACAGCTTCGTAGTCGGCAAAGAAAAGAACGCTCGCTACAAGGTCTTGAACGAAAGCTTCATGGGCGAGCTTGATCGTTTCGTTTCCACCGAAGTAGAGAAGATTTTCAATATCGGAGTGAATTACTATGTCGGCGAGAACTACCCCGAAGCCGAGAAGTCCCTCAAATCCGTAATCGCACTCAACCCCGAAAAGCGTGAAGGCTATTATTATCTGGGCTCAACCTATTTCAAAATGGGGAAATACAAGGATGCCGAGACCAATCTGCTCAAAGCAATGCAGATGGAAAAAACCGATCAACGCGCGACGTATATGCTGATCGAGCTCTATGAAAAATCAGGCGAACTTGCCAAACGCATCGCCCTGATGGAAACGGTCGCAGAGACAAATCAGGATGAGGAACTCTGGTTAGTGATCGGCAACCTCTATGACGAAGCCGGAGAACCCGCAAAAGCCAAGCAGGCTTTCATCAAATCGCTTGCCGTGAATCCAAACTACCCGTTGCCGCAATATCGTCTGGCATTCATGCTTTTTGACGAACAGAAATACGGCGATGCCATTCCCTATCTGGAAAAAGCCTTTGAACAATATCCGGACAACGATCTTATCGCTCAGAAACTCGCCACCGCCTATCGGCTCAGCAACCGCTTGGGAGAAGCCATCACCAAGTATGAAACCCTGATCAAAAACGATCCTCAGAACGTGCAGGCATATCTGAACGTGGTGGGTCTCTACCGTCTGCAAGCCGGAGAAGCCACGGACGGCAAAACGATCGGCGAACTCAATAAAAAAGCCATCGACACGATAAATACCCTGAAAAAGATCGATCCCGAAAACGCGCTCGTCTATCTGAATCTCGCTGCGATCTATCTTTCCCAGAACAAAAACGCCGATGCCGAAACCAATGCCAACCTCGCCATTCAAAAGAACCCCACTATCTACCAGGCATACGTGATCCTCGCCACTGTGACTCAAAGCAAGGGCACCGAGCAATATAACAAATTCATCGATCTGGAAAAGCAAGCCGCCAAAGCAGTGGGCAAAAAAGCCGATGACCTGAAAAAGCAACGCGACGCCGCCAAAGCCTCTGCCAATAGTTTTTTCCGCAGAGCCGATGAACAGCTAAAAACCGCCCGCAGCAAAACCACGGATAAAGACGCTGTGAGTGATATCAACGCACGTAGCGCCCGCCTAACAAATCTGATCAGCCAAAGCAACTAAAGCCATATAGCACGGTCACTTGTGATTGTGCAGAGTATATCAACCGGCACCCTTTTTAAGTGGACGCCGGTTTTTTTTTATTGGGCTAAGTCCCTTATTGATGTGTCAGGTTCATCGCTACCATCGCCGACGGGGACGTCGGCGTTCCATGATGTAGCGCAGCATACCGATGCTGCGCTACATTCAAGACCCGTATTATTTGAAAGCTTCCATGCCACTGAAATCGCGGCTGGGATTGAAGCTTTGCAGGATCTGCAGATCGCTGGCGGATATTTCGTCAAGCGCCATGCGGGTAAGCAATTCACCCATTCCGGGTCCCAGCATAAATCCTTGCCCGCACATACCGACGGCGTTGATCAGATTGGCGTATGCCTCCGTTTTTCCCACGATGGGAAAGCCATCCGGAGTCATCGGATATTGCCCGCGCCAGGTTCTGCGCACTTTGAGAAAGCGCAGTCGGGGATATACTTCCAGCATGCGTTTGGAACACATCGGCAGAAAGCTTGAAGTAGAACGGTTGTCGATTCCGAGGATGGGCGGATCGGGTGTGAAACAAAAACAGACCTGTCCTTCGCAGTTTTGATAGAAATAGAAATTCGCGGAACCGGGACGTTTGCGCAGATCGATCACCATCGGACCCGTGAAGGGTGCCACTGGCTCAGTGATTCCGGCTTCATGGTTGTCTGGAAAGACGGGTAAATCGATATTCAGCAATGTGCCAAGCTCTCTGGCGTTGGCTCCTGCTGCATTGATGATCACGCTCGCGGCGTAGCATCCTTTGTCGGTGATGACTTTATTGATGATACTGTTTCCAGTCTCAAATCCAATGACGCTTTCGTTGAAATTGAACTGCACTCCGAGTCTGAGCGCGTGAAAATAGTATGCAGAAGCCAGCAGCAGCGGAGAGCAGCTTCCGTCCTCCGGCGAGAAGGTGGAACCGAGCAAGCCGTTAATATTGATGCCCGGAACGAGTTCGTTGTATTCTTCAGGGCTCAGCCATTGAATGTTCAGCCCATGAGTATGCTGCACTTTCATCAGGTTTTTCAGGGCATCGGCATCCGTTTCGCTATATGCTGGAAAGCTATAACCGTTTGACATCCAACCGATACCGTCTCCCCAAACCTCTTCCCAGGTGCGCATGATCTCGATCGAGCGCAGGCAGACGTTGATTTTGCCAAAATCGCTATGCGTGGCACGCACTCCGCCGATCGCTTTCTTGTTGTTTTGCTGTCCGGGACCCTTTTCTCCATCGAGGACGAGGACGCGCAGCTTTCTTTGCGCCAGTGATAACGCTGTGGGCAGACCGATCGAACCGGCTCCGATGATGATCACGTCAAAATTGTTAGCCATTTCACTCACCATCCGGAAACTTGTCCAAAGCCACTTCGATAAAAACCGGACGCTTGGTGTTTGGCACCACGTTTTCTGTGGGAACGCCTTCCTCGCGCAGGAGTCCTTTGATCAGGGTTTCGCAGGTTTTGGCTCCGCAGGGTCCCATTCCTGCACGAGTGACGGCTTTTATCTGATTGAGATCGGTGATCCCTTTGTTGATCAGGTTTCGCACCTGACCGACGCTGACTCTTTCGCAGAGACAGATCATGGCATCATCCATCAATTTATCAGGGAGGATCGTTTCCGGCAGAGCAAGAGAGACACTTTCTTTCTGGATGCGGAAGGATGCCACTGGTTTGGCTATGGCGGAGGGAACGGATACTTTGATCAACTGAGTGTGCTGCGCCTTGATATCCAGAACCGCGCTAACTTCATATTTCCCAAATGAATTGCCTTCGATATCGACGAGATCGATCATGTCGCCTTTGAGAGCCGGAATATTGCTTACTTCATAAGGAATCGTTACCGTCGGATTGGCAGAATCCTTGCGATAGTCCACCAGAGTGATCGCCAAACCGGGACAGATGAGCAGGCATTTGAAACAGCCGATGCATGATCCTTGGTAAAGCGGAACCGCCATCAGACCTCCGTCTTCGGTCGCAATCGAATTGGTGGGGCAAACCGTGGTGCAGGGATTGCAGGGAATCTCCTGAAGGCAATGGATGATGGGAAAAACTCCCTCTTCACCGGGATGGTTTTGATAGCCCTTGACGATGCCGGGATGGGATTTGAGGATATCCGCTTTGGCATACCAATCCTGCGGAACGTCCTCGATTTCTTTGATTCCGGAAAGCGCGTCTTGGGCGATTTTCAAACCCGAAATCTTGCCGTTGAACATTGCGGACGAGGCTTCCGCGATCTCTAATGCATCTCCGGCAGAATAGACAGGGATGCCCGCTTGTTCAGCTTCGATGGTGAATTCGGAGAGGGAGTCCAAACCAACGGCGATCAGGATGGTGTCGCATGAAAAAGACATTTCCGTCCCCGGTAGGGCTTTGAACTGCTTGTCCACTTCCGCGATGGTGATGCCTTCGACCGTCTCTCCTCCATTGGCGCAAAGGATGCTGTGGGAAGTGTAGATCGGCACTCCAAGGCGCTTAAGCTTGTCCGCGTGAACTTTGTAGCCTCCGCACTCGGGCATCGCCTCCGCCAAACCGACCACTTCGATGCCGGCTTGCAAAGCGTGGTAACCAGCTATCAGTCCTACATTTCCGCCGCCGATGATGAAAAGCCGATCGGTGGGGCGGATGAGATCCCGGTTCACAAGCGTCTGAAATGCTCCGGCACCATAGATGCGGGCAAGGTTGTTTCCCGGAAAGCGCAGAAACTTCTCTCTGGCTCCGGCGGCGTTGAGGATGCGTTTGGGGCTTACTATCTTATAGATTCCGTCCTTGAGGATGCCGACTTTTTTGTCGCTAAATACGAAAAGAGCGGTGCTATTCAGCCAGATCTTGACACTGGATTGTTTTTCAACTTCAGCAGCGAGCAATTCGCCGATGTCGTGTCCCCGGGTTCCGGCATTGCTATCTTCCTCGGAGCCAAAGAACTTATGGGTTTGGAGAACCAGCTTGCCGCCGAGACGGTGCTTGTCATCGATCAAAAGTGTGTCGATATCGTGTTTGCCGAGTTCGATGGCAGCCGCCAGACCGGAAGGTCCTCCTCCGATGATCAAAACATCGGTTTCGAGCTGCTCGATGGGCGTGCGCCCTTTCACATACGCGCTGTCGGGAAGCTCCGGCAAGCCGTCCGCGCTGCGAACTTCCATGCCGCTTTGCACTTCCGTCATGCAGGATTTTATCGGTATGCCATCCGCGATCACCGTGCATTTGGCACATTGACCGTTGGCGCAGAAAATGCCTTGGGCGCTGCCGTCTTTATGATGATGTCCAAAGACGCTGATTCCGTTTGCGATCAGCGCGGAAGAGATCATCTCCCCTTTTTTGGCTATCAATTCCTCTCCGTTGAAGCGGAAAGCGATCTCTGCGCTATGCGGGATCGTCAGGATCGGGTGAATGTCCAGACGTTTCGTTTCCATTTATGAGGATTTCTCCTTTGATAATGATAATTTTTGTGGCTTAAAAAGTTTTGGCTTGCGCTGGTGTCAAGGAAAAGCTGCCAAAATGGCAGCAAGATGGCAAACCGGTAATATCTACAGATTTATCTCCACCCAGACCCCCAAGCGAAAGATACGGACACCGTCATCGCGTTTGCGGTCGTTGGTGATCTCATAGCTGCCGGTCAAGCCCCCACGGATATTTTGATCAAACTGATAGGTGGCGCCCGGAGTGAATGCAAGACGCGAACTGTCGCGGTCGATCTGAGATGAATCACGACCGAAAGTTTCGTCGAAGTTGTTTTCATAGACGAATGCCAGGCTCGAGGTCAGTTCGTTGCGGATGTGGATTTTCTTTTGGGTGAAAGGTACAGTGAACCCGCGTCCGGCACGGAAGGAATAGGAAACATTACCGTTTAGGGCGCGAGTGTCGGTGGTCTTGATAATCTCGTAGGTTTCCATGTCCGTGGTGTTCTCGGCTTTCGTCATGGTGTAGCTCAGATTTGTGTTTACTACCTTCATGATGCTGCCGGTGAAGCCGATCAGGGGATTGAAGGACATGCCCACCATCTCTTGCTTGGGTTTGATCCAATCGATATCACCGTTTGAGCGCACGGTGTATTGAAATCCCGTGTTTAATCTTGAGCCAGAGAGATACTTTCCGAGCCCAAACCACTCTTCCACGCCCATCAACGAAAGGGTCAAGTCCGGAAAAGTGGTCGCCACGGTCTGGTTGCTGGCGTTGGAATAGCGCTTGTTTATAGTGTAGGAATAGTTTAGCACGCTGTCCAGTTTGCGGGAAAACATCAAACCGCTGGAAAGGGTCAGAGTATTGTCATCCCCAGTGGAATCGAGAAATCCGTGTGGTACCGAATGTGGTAAGCCGATCTGGAAAGCGAAGGGAGGACGTTCATCCTTGCGCGTATAGTTCATTGTATAAGTGTTTTGATAGGATGCGGTAACGTTTTTTATCTTGGACAGATATCCGATCATCGTGGCGGGCAGGAAGCTCACTCCTTTGGGTGGTGTGTAAGGCTTTCCAGGCTCAGCGGGAGGGGCTTGCATATCTGCATCCCTATTCTCCGGGTATCCCATGCCAGGATCGCCTGAGCGCTCATCCGCCTTGGGGTCGGATGGATCGTTCGTTTTTGATTCTTCGGCTTTATTCTGTTCTTCCCGTTTGCGTTCTTCCTCGCGCTTTAAATCTTCCTCAGTTTTCTTATCTGTATCGCTTTTTTTCTGATCTTCAGTGCTGCTCTGGGCAGATTTGGCTTCCTTGCGGCTGTTGTGTCGGTTAGCGAGGTTTTCTGCCCATGAACCCAAAAGATTTGAATTCATCAGAGTCAGGTTTGTGCGGAGGGTGCGATTGCTGCTTCCGTCACTTTGGTATCGCTCGATCTGACCATCGGGTGTGTTTTCAAAATACTTACGCTGATTTTCGGCAAAGCGGGTGGTGCCCGAAGCTGTGAAATTGAAGTAGCGGCGCAAGTAATTGGGATTGAAGTTTAGCCCCAGATCTTGTGTATAATCCGCCAGCTTGCCAACGTTCACTTTCTGAATGAGCACTTCCTGAATGAGGTCTCGCTTGCTGTTCAGACGTATGGTGGCAGCGATATCTGAGGTCAGCCCCCAGTTGATATTGGTATCGGTATTGAGGATAAAAGTGGGTATGACCTGTGCTCGGGGACGCCAGCTATAGACATTGTCGCGCAATTCCCAGTTCCAGCTTTTGGGATCGGTTTTGTTCAGGGTGAAGCTGTTGTTCCATGTCGTGGGGAAAAATCCCAAACGATAATTCTTGAATAACTTTAAGCTCACCTTATCGCTGGGGAAACCGATGTTGTAGTTATAGGTTCCTCTCCAGGTAAATGTCGTGTCCACTGCAGTGGGGGTGTGCCGGAAGGAGTTTTCTATCCTGCCGCTGAGGGAGCTGCGATAGATGGAATATAGCAGAATCTTATTCTTGGGAGCGGTGCGTTGGCTGAATCCAAATTCTGCCGCGTAGAGTAGCGACTCAGAGCGTTCGCGTTCCTTTTCCGCCGGATCGGTGATGTTTTCTCTCAAAAGATCCGAATTGGCGCGATAGCGTGGGATACCCAAAGTATAGCTACGCGTAAGAGTTACTGGAATGTCCAGAGACCAGGTTTGGGGAAAGAACTTGTTCAGGAAATACTTGTTGCTGATATTGAAAGTGGTGCTGCGCGTGAAGGTGTTGGAGCGTCCCCGCTGGATTACCGGGTTGAAGTTTTCGCTCTTCTCTTCAAAATCGATGCTCAGCGTGCTGAGATCGGCAAATACGGAACTTAGCGAGATACGGTTGGCTATGCCGATGTCTTCATAGGGCTCCGCCACCCTCAGGTCATTGTAATAGAGTGTCCCGCTGAAAGCCATGGGAGATTGTGTGTCATCCGGATTGAGCACTCCGAGATAGACGTCCCGCACGTTGGTAAGTGTGGGTGTTCCACGAAAGCCGTAGGTGGTGGTTCCAATCGTGATCTCGCCATGCGTGGCGGTGGGGTCGTTTTGCTTGAGCGCGGTGACTTGTTGCAGGTCATAAGTAAATTCCATCCATCTATTTTTATCCATTTTCAACATATAGGGATTCACCGGCACGCGCTCGCGAATCTCGTAATAATGAAGGGAATCGGCTCCGATGCGAAAGACGATATTGATGGAATCCGGATAAATTGGGCTGATGTCGCTGGCTTCGGGATAGACCCAAAACTTGATCTTGCCATAGGATAGCAGGCTGAAGGAATCGATGCTTCTTTGCCTGAGCAGCACCTGATGCCCATAATGGAGATTCTGGATGTTTAACGTGAGCGCGGATTCGCTGGATTCCCGGCGATCCTCGATATAAACAGTGCCTTCCGGAGAAGTGTAATGGCTGCGGTTCTTCTGGTTGTTCACGATCCCGGAAATATAGCTGGTGTTATAGAAGTTCATGTCCGCCGGGGTGAGCCATAGGTTGTTTTTGTAGCGCACCAAAAAGTCCTGCCACTTGTTTCCGACCACGGAGACATCCGCGATCAAGACCTTGGCATTGACGTCCGTCTCTAACATGATCCTGCCAAAGGAGATTTTTTTAAGGTTGGCAAGCACTCCGGAGGTGGAATTATTGACGATCTGATACGCGTTGGGATCGGTGAGCGGAATGCGGTAAAGACGCCATCCATCGTGATTGATGTTTTCCAGATAGAGGGAATCGGTGAGCGATATCGTGTAGCTGAAATAGCGGTCGAGCTGATTCAACACGCCGTTGCCGTCCAGATCTTCGGTATCGAGCACACGGTTGCCCTCTGTGTTGTTGATATAAGGATAGTCGCCCAATTGATCCATCTCGTTGGAAGCTTTGTCATTGGGATCGTGACCAGGCTCGCCCCAGCGGATGCCGTCCAGACCTGTGTCTTCGTCCAGAATGAGCACACCGTCGCTGTTTTTGTCCTCATTGTTGAGAACGTTCAGCCCGCCATATTCGGTGTAAAAATCTTCGTTGATATCCCCCAGATCGATGCGTAGGATCGGATTGGGGATTGGCTCTCCGGTGCGCACATCTACTTTGAGCAGAATCTCCAGATACTTCTTTTGCGAAAAATCAAGCTGATTGCCGAGATATTTCATCACGCCGCCCCAGCTCCAGACGTTTGACCCCGGCATACCCATTGTGCTTGGAAAAACCTTGAGGGCGAGCACTGTGACGGTTTCTTTCTTCTCTCTTTCGGTGAGCGTGGAAGGATCTTCGATCTGTTCGCGGCGGACGTTTTTGGGATTGTACCAGATCGGTCGACCTTTTGCCAGAGAGGTTCCCCACGGTTTGCTGCCCATCGCCCATGCGGAAATCGTCACACCCATCGGATAGGAATCAACGATCGATTCCATGTCGTCGATATATGCCACTTTTTTCTTGCCGTTCGGATCGCCGTAGATACTTGGAATAGTATATGCAATTTCTCCGGATAAAGTGAAAGACGATTGCCCGGTGGCTTTGATGAAAGGCAAGGCGTCCAGCCAGCGGGTTACGAAAGCCGGCTTGACGGATAAATTGCCATCCACGTTGGTCATGATCATTTCGATGTTTTCGCTGCCGATGCGGGGGCGTTTGTCGGATACGTTTTCGGAGCGGTAGATGAAGGTTCCGCCCAGCTTGGCAAAATCCGTGATGTTCCAATCGGTTCTCACGCCCGCAAGGGTTTTGCGGGAAACATCAAACATACTGCGAAACTCATAATCGATCTCGATCTTGGCATCAGGGTCCTTGCCGGCAGGCGTGAGGAAGGTGATTCTGCCAAAATCGTAATCCACCAGATAGTCCACGTTTTCTTTCTGAATATTGCCGTTGACGCGCACCTGGACGCTGCCCTTGAGGATTCCTCCCTGAGCCAGATCAACTGCATCGCGTCCGATCTTGCCCTTGACCAACATAAAGAAGCTCATGTCCAGATAGTTCACGCTTTCCTGTTCGTATTGATAGACGACCACGTCTCCCAGGGGGTAAAAGGGTTCTATATATGGTATGGACACCATCCCGCTGCTCAGATTCACGGTGGAATCGTCTCCGTTGACCAATCCATCACCATTGCTGTCCATCCGCAGATAATCATCATAGGTGATGATCCCTCCCACGGCAAGGCTATCCGGAATCAGATAATTGCGCGTGCGATCGACGTTTTCCGTATAGATCTGGAGGCTGAAACCATCGTTGCGGATATTGGTCTTGTTCATTTTAAAGACGTTACGCATCTGATAGTTCCACACATTGTTTGGATCCTGGGGATCATACTCCTGATTGCGGCGCCGGATCACCTTGGCGTGCAAAACTCCGTCCTGGACATCGCTATTAAAGGGAACGGGTGTATCCAATCCATCGTTGAGAACATAGCGCACCGCCAGAGTGGTTCTCCGGTCCACCGGAACGTTTAACTGGATGATCCCCGCAGAGTAATCGGTAATGAAATCCGTGCCTTGGATCAGCTCATTGTAATATGGCACATAATAGTCAAACTGGCTGAAATAGATTGTGTCTCCGGGCACGGCGGTGACGTTGTTGTTGGCAATGGCATCATCGATGTAGAGCTTAACCGATCCATTTTTGGGCAGAAGCAGGGGCGCTGCGATCAACCATGCTCCACTCGGATTTGTCTTGATGGCATTGTTGATCCATCCGTTGGGAACGTTTGGACCCGCATCGGCGGGAGTATAAAGCGCGTAAAGTTCATAGGGATCATGCAGATAGTACATTGTGCGGGGGGCATAATCCTTGCTACGGAAGATGGTGGAATCCGCCTGGCTCTTACCGATATAGCTCTGCGTGTTTTTTTGCCCCTCTTCTTTACTGGCGATGGCGGTAATTTCCAGATCACCGTATTTAAACTTTGAAGTAACACCAAAGAGCCCCTGCGAACTGGTGGAATAGCTGATATATCGCGAGCCAGACAGGGAAAGAGCGATATTTCCGGCTTCGATGGACTTGATCACTTCGTCCTCAGTGCCGGTATATTTGATGTTCACGTTGTTCGGATCAAAGAGTTGCTGATCCTGTTTGCTGTTATATTTCATGTTCACGCCGATCTTATCGCCGATCGTGCCGGAGAGACGCAGATTGGTTTCCTGCTCCATTTTCAGATCGAAACGGCTGGAACCGACGGTATCATAGAGCGGCACTTTTTTGCGTTTGGTGCTGCCCGCTTCCAGAGTGAGCTTTTGGGTTCCGTCCAGATTGAGCCTGCCGGCAGAAGAGCCAAGCACTTTTTGCACCGCTCTGGGGATGGCGATAGACGGAAGATCGATGACGAACTCCTTGATCAGACCGGTAGTCGTAACTTGCGTCTGTTGAGCCTGCGTACGGATGTGTGTCCGCAGGGATTTGCGAAAAGCCTGTCTCTTCAAATTGTCGAAATAGCTGTCGAAACCAATGGTCACATCCGGATAGATGGATATATTGTCCACTTGAGTGGAAATCTTCACCTTGCGGTTTTCAAAATCGACGGTCTCTTTCTTTGTGGGGGCAAAGGATGGAATATAATATGGACGGCTTTTGTTTTGATTCAACCCTTTGTCATATTTGTAGATCAACACTTTGTTGTCGATCACGGGATTGTAGCCCAGGACATAGAGCTTGGGATAGAACGAGTTCGCAGCCAGGATCCCCAAAAGCAAAAGGCTAAGGCCGAAAACCAGCAGTCTTTTGGTCATAACCTGTTATTGCTCAAGCAAATGCATGAGCGCGAGATTCAGCCCGTCCAGGGTGAGGGTCTTGTCCACAATATCAATCGAGGACACCAAAGGTTTCAGCAGATCCGCTATCCCGCCGGTGATGATGGTGCTGATCTGTTTGTGGTCAAAATAGAGCAGTTTCAGCTTTTGGATAAAAGCCTCGAGCATGTAGGCATGTCCGCTGACGATACCTGAAAGCATCGAATCCCGGGTATTCAGCCCTAAAAGCGAAGTGGGCGCGGCAATCTCAATCTCAAAGAGCAGGGCTGCTTTCTCAAAGAGTTGGGAAGCGCCTGTTTTGAGACCAGGAGCGATCACACTGCCTTCGAAAACACCTTTGGCGCTCACGAGTTGGATCGTCGTGGCAGTGCCAAGATCGATCACGATGCAGTTGGTTTTATATTTCTTCCAGGCGCCGAATGCGTTTGCAACAAGGTCTGCGCCGATGAATGAAGGATCCTTCACCTTATATTTGATGCCGAGGGGGCTGAGAGCAGTAATCTCGGTCACTGCGGCATTGAAATACTTCGTTGCGAGATGTTGCCAGATGCGCGTGAGTTCCGGCACCACGCTTGCCATGGCGATGTGATTGATGTCCTGAAGCCGGATGTCTTTCAGCAGCGAGGAAAACAAGGCAAAATACTCATCCGCCGTGCGATTGCGCGAGCTGAAAAACCTGGCAAACCATATCATCTTGCCGCCCTGGTAGATGCCGCACACGATATTCGTGTTTCCGATGTCCAGCACCAGGACTCTTTTCATTGCTATACTATGAGACATAATCCCCACTCAGTGAAATATTTGGAAATATAAAAAACAATGAAAGGTGAGAATATTCCAAGCTTGGTAAAGCAGCCTTTCCTGTCAACAATTTTCCCTCAATCTCCGTTTTTAACCCAAAAATAATCTGCCTAATCGAAGCCAAGTTCCTTCAAAGCGCTGGTCTTTTTCCGCCAATTGGGATTGATCTTGATCCAAAGATGGATCTCCGTCTGCATATCTAAAAAGGCAGATAGCTGCTTTTCGGCATACTCTCTGATCTTTTTGAGATTGTCTCCGTTTTTGCCGATAATGATCGGTTTCTGGCTTTGCCGTTCAAGCCAGATCACGGCATCGATCACCACTTTTTCCGGCAATTCCCTGTAGCGTTCGATCAAAACCGCTGTGGCATAAGGTATCTCCTGTTCAAAGAGATTAAAAATCCCCTCTCGGATCACTTCCCGCGCAAAAAAACGCATCGGCAGATCCGATAGCTGATCCTCCGCGTAATAGGGTTCATGATAAGGAAGATAGGATTTGATCCGGTCAACGAGGATGGATACGTTTTCTCCGGTGGCGGCGGAGATGAAAAGAGTTTCATTGATGGATGCCGGCATTTGAGCTTGATAGTGTTCGCGATTGCAGTCCGGTCTCAGATCCAGCTTGTTGAATACCGAGATCTGCGGAGCTTTGACATATTTCAGATGGTTCAGCACCTCAAGATCATAATCCGTGGGAAAGGCTCCGATATCGGTGATGAAAATGACCAGATCGACGTCCCGAAAGGCATCCTTCCAGATATTGAGCATCTTGGTCTGCATCTCGTATCGCGGTTTCAGATAACCGGGGGTATCGATGAAGATGACCTGGCAATCTTCCTGGTTAAGGATGCCCTTGATCGCATAGCGGGTGGTTTGCGGTTTTGGGGAAGTGATCGATAGTTTCTCGCCCAAAATGCGGTTCATCAGAGTAGATTTACCGGTATTGGGCTTGCCGATGATGGCGACGAAACCAGAGCGAAAATCTGCTCTGCTCATCTAAAAAACACCGCCCCCGCGATGAGGAAAACAGATCCGATTACGAAGGCGGTGCAAGGCATAGATCTATAGAGCGGCAAAGACACCGGCGATGATATCGGCAGCTTCTTTGAGCTGTTCTTTGGTGATCACCAGAGGCGGTGCCAAACGGATGATATGACGATGTGTGGGCTTGCAGAGAAGTCCTTTTTCTTTCAACATCAGGCATACGTCCCAGGCTTCGTTTCCGTTCATTGGCTCCGTGATGATGGCGTTGAGCAGTCCCTTGCCGCGCACTAGCTTGAGCATCGGGTGGTTGATCTCACGCAGCAGACCGCGGAAATACTCGCCAAGTTCAAAAGCGCGTTCCGCCAGTTTTTCGTCTCTCACCACTTCCAGAGAGGCTTTGGCAACTGCACAGGCAAGCGGAAATCCGCCAAAAGTGGATCCATGTTGTCCCGGTTTGATGGTGAGCATGATCTCGCGATCTGCAAGCACTGCGGAAACGGGTAGCACACCTCCGGCAAGGGCTTTGCCGAGGATGAGGATGTCCGGACGCACGTTTTCATAGTCGCAGGCTATCAATTTGCCGGTGCGAGCGATGCCGGTCTGGATCTCATCTGCCACAAAAAGAACATTGTGCACTTTGCAGAGGTCAAAGCAGGATTTGAGGTATCCATCATCAGGAACCATCACTCCCGCTTCGCCTTGGATCGGTTCGACGATAAAAGCGGCGACGTTTTTGCCGTGTTTTTCCAGATAGGTCTTCAAAGCATCGGCGCTGTTGTATGCAACCTTGACGATGCCGGGAAGGAAGGGACCGAAACCTTCATAGCAATCGGGATCGGAGGATGCGGAAACCACCGCCATAGTTCTGCCATGGAAGTTGTTTTCACAGAAGACGATGATGGCGCTGTCTTTTTCAACGCCCTTGACGTTATATGCCCATTTGCGGGCAAGCTTGATCGCTGTTTCGACTCCCTCGGCGCCTGAATTCATCGCCAGCACCATATCATATCCGAAAAACTCGGTGATAAACTTCTCAAATTCGCCCAGCTTGTTGTTGAAAAAGGCTCTGGACGTGAGCGTGAGCACTTTTGCCTGATCGATCAGGGCATTGATGATGTGCGGATGGCAATGCCCTTGATTCACTGCTGAATAGGCAGACAGAAAATCGAAATATCTGTTTCCTTCCGGATCCCACAGATAGACGCCTTCGCCTTTGGCAAGAACGACCGGCAGCGGATGATAGTTATGCGCTCCGTACTTTTCTTCCAGTTCGATCGATTGTTTCGAACTGATGGTTCCATACTTCAGATTTGCGGACATGGTTTTCCTCCAGCTATTTTTTATATTGATTTCTTAGGAAGAGCCGATAAACCAAGCCATGGCTATATGTCAAGGAGAAACTTCCCAATGGTGTTTCCGCCCTTGAAGAGACTGTTCAAAAACCATCACCATTCTACGCTGCATTTTTAGGTTTCATCGAGAAATAGTGGTCTTTAGTATTGCCGGTTGTTGTTTTGCCGAAGCGCAGAGCTTGTCCTCGAAGCTATCGGGGATGCCAAACCAGAGCGCAGAATAACCCCTATCAATTAGCCTATAGAACACAGATGACGCGGATCGTTATGATCTTCATGATCGTTTAAATCTAAGCCGAAACAACTTGTTCACCTGCTCACCCGTTCACCTGTTCACGCTACATCTTCCCCCTTTGCATTACGGAATCAATACGGACTCATTACGGACTAAGTCCGTATTGACTCCGTAATGCTAAGGTGGTAGCGCATATTGCCGATGCTGCGGAGATACATGCAATGTATTAAGCTACAATGACATAAAGCGCCGGAGAGCAGTTGGAATAGAGCCCCTTCGTGTCGCCGACGGGGACGTCGGCGTTCCATGATTATGGATTTACCGACGTCCCCGTCGGTTCGACCTCTCACTCGAGGCAGTGATGAGCAGCGGTGGCAGTCGAGGCCTGCTGCTTTTACGATTTTATGTCTTATCAATACTGATGCTGTATTAATCACTTCACCAACAACATCTTATGCATTGATGACTTTCCGTTCGATTCGATGCGAGTGAAATAGACACCGGAGGATACCTTGTTTCCTGCTTGATCATCTCCATTCCAGATTAGCTGATGATTGCCGGATTGCTTGGGCTCATTCAGCAGAATCCTGACCAATTGTCCCTTGAGATTATAGATACTGAGCTTTACCGTCCCGCTTTCCGGGACACGGTAGCATATCGTGGTGGATGGATTGAAAGGATTGGGATAGTTGTATAACCTCAAGCCCGACAGGGATGGCGGAACCACCGGATCG
>JAUYAR010000032.1 GCA_030693415.1 Candidatus Cloacimonadaceae bacterium
AAGAATAACTCACAGGATTCACGCGTATCCAGTGGCTTGTTGATCTGCACGAAAACTTCGCTTGGGGGGACATACTATGGAGGGGTGTAGCGCTATCGCAAAAAGTGGCAACCTAGTGTCAACTATATTAGGACTTGACAATTTTAGGCGCAAACTGTTTTTAGGTTAACAGATAATCCTCTTGTAGTTATTTGTGAAAAAAACAATTCACGCTATGGGGAATATGTGAAAGAGAGTATCGAAAGTATCCGCATCATGCTGAAAGATGGACTATTCAAGGCTGAACAGCAGGTCCGTTTTTCGATGAGAGGAAAGCTGTGTCTTGAGCTTGGGTGGGACGTGCGGAATCAAGATAAATCCCGATCAGGATATCCCCTGAACATGATGATTGCTTACCATAAAACAGGCAAAAAGAAGAAGATATGAACCAAACACAACACAGCCAAATCGTAAATTTCATCTGGAATATTGCAGATTCCGTGCTCAAAGACGTCTATGTCCGGGGTAAATACCGGGATGTGATCCTGCCCATGACGGTTATACGCAGGTTGGACGTGCTCCTCGAACTCACCAAGCAGGATGTTCTAAAGCTCAAGGAGCAGCTTGATAAAGCCGGAATAGTGAATCAAAATGCAGCCCTGTGCAATGCCTCCAAACAAGCCTTTTTCAACACCTCTCCCTTCACCCTGCGAGACCTGAAAGCCCGAGCCAAGCAGCAGCAGCTAAAAGCAGATTTCGAAACTTATCTCGATGGCTTTTCTCCCAATGTGCAAGATATTCTGGAGAATTTCAAGGTCCGCAATCAAATCCCCACCTTGGTTCAAGCTGATGTTCTGGGTTTCTTGATCGAGAAGTTTATGGATACCACTATCAATCTGGCTCCCATTCGCATTACAGATAGCAGTGGCAGAGAGATTCATCCCGCTCTGGACAACCACTCCATGGGGACAGTATTTGAAGAGTTGATCCGTAAGTTTAACGAAGAGAACAATGAGGAAGCCGGAAAACACTTTACCCCCTGGGATGTGGTAAATCTGATGGCTGATTTGGTGCTGAAACCGATAGAAAACCAAATTGAATCCGGCACATACCTGGTCTATGATGGTGCCTGCGGCACAGGCGGAATGCTAACCGTGGCAGAGGATAGGCTCAAATCTATTGCTCATAACCAAGGCAAGGAAGTGGCTATCCACCTCTATGGGCAGGAGGTCAATCCCGAAACTTATGCTATCACCAAAGCAGACCTAATCATCAAAGGTGAAGGAGCCGAAGCCGAGAACTTCATGTATGGCTCTACCCTCTCAAAAGATGGCTTTCCCTCTCACAGCTTTGACTTCATGCTCTCCAATCCTCCCTACGGCAAGGACTGGAGCGGAGACCAATCTAAAATGGGTGGAAAAAAAGAAATCACGGACAGCCGTTTTATCGTAAATCATGCCGGAAACCCGGAGTATCAGATGATCACCCGCTCCAGTGACGGACAGATGATGTTCCTTGCCAGTATGCTCTCCAAAATGAAACATAATACCAAGCTGGGTAGCCGGATAGCAGAAGTGCACAATGGCTCTGCGTTATTTACCGGTGATGCCGGACAGGGGGAAAGCAATATCCGCAGGTGGATTATCGAAAACGACTGGCTGGAAGCAATAGTTCAGCTACCAGATAACATCTTTTACAACACCGGCATCAGCACCTATATCTGGCTACTCACAAACCGCAAGGCGGAGCATCGCAAAGGCAAAATCCAACTGATAGACGCCAGCAAATGGTACAACCCCTTACGCAGGAACCTGGGTAAACGCAACAGAGAAATGACTGAAGAGCATATTGCTATGATAACTGATGTGTTTATTAATTTCAAAGAGACCGCGGAATCCAAGATATTCTCCAATGCAGCTTTTGGCTATTGGAAGATCACTGTGGAAAGACCCTTGAAAGTAAAAGGGAATGATCCTAATATAGCCTATTCAGCCAAAGAAACCAAAGAGCTGAAAGATAGTGGAATGGTCTCCGAAGATGGCAATCCGCTAATAAGAAAGGTTCTGGCAGAGGGTGCACAACCCAATCATAGCCTTGGTTTGTTTGAAATCGAGATAAATGGTCAAAAGCGGGTGGTGGAATATGAACCCGATTCGGAACTGAGGGATACCGAACAAGTTTCTTTGCTGGAAGAGGGTGGCATAAAAGCCTTTTTCCAAAGGGAAGTTCTACCTTATGCACCCGATGCCTGGATAGATGAAGATAAAACCAAGATCGGCTATGAGATCAGCTTCACCAAACACTTCTATAAGCCCACTCCAATGCGTACTATTCAAGAGATTGTGAAAGATATTGAAGCTCTGGAAAAAGAAGGGGACGGGTTGCTTAAATCAATTCTAAGAGATTTATCAAGTGAGGAGGAATCATGAAATATCTCGTTTTTTGTTGTATTATTTTCACACTAATAATGGGTTGTAAACAGCAAAAAAAACTGCCAAACATCAATCCTGAAGAACAAGCCAGACAGGATAGCCTAGCCAAAGTGGAAGCTGTTAGGGCGGACAGTGTTAGACGTTATCAGGAAGCTGTTTCGGAAAGACTAAAAATTGAAAGAGAAAAAGAAAGAATCAGCGAACTCAAGAACACTATCAAGATAATCAGTGTATTCACTTCAGCCCCAAATTCTGTAGGTGGAGTAGATGTTCATACGATATGGAAAAACACATCTACCAAAGTAATCAAGTATGTTTCTTTTTATTGGACTCCATACAATGCTGTAGGGGATGTAGTTTCATGTTCAATACGAGGTTATCGTGATGCAGGTGAACAGGTTACGGGACCAATAAATCCGGGACAAACTCATGGCTACAATTATAGTTGGGAGTGCCATTGGTACAATAATACTATTAAAAAAGCTACTTTGGATAAGATAGAAATTGACTATATGGATGGAACAACAAAGACGATAGAATCATCTGATATAGAGTATGTCTACAAAAAACAATGGTAATATTATGATTCAGCCGCATTCGGAGTATGCCAAAGCAACTTATTTGGTGTTACACCAGATACCTTCTGAATGGAACATCATACGAGCAAAGAACCTTTTTCGTTGTATAGATATCCGTTCTGAGACTGGTGAAGAAGAACTCCTGACTGTATCATCTAAATTTGGGGTTATTAAAAGAAAATGTGCTAATGTAACGATGTTTAAGGCTGCTTCCTATAAGGGCTACAAACTTTGTTGGGAAGGTGATTTGGTAATAAATAGCCTTTGGGCTTGGATGACAGGACTTGGTTTTTCTAACTATAATGGCATTGTTAGTACTGCTTATGGAGTGTACAGATTGCACGACAGGAAGATCAATCATCCCAAGTACTATAATTTTTTACTAAGATCAATAGCATATCGCTGGGAGTTGATGGTCAGATCAAAAGGTGTTTGGATATCAAGATTGCAATTGACCAATGATTCTTTTCTAAACATCCCCATGTTAAATCCACCATTCTATGAACAAGTACAAATTGCCCGGTACCTCGACTACAAAAACTACCAGATCAACAAATACATCCGTATCAAGAAGAGACAGATAGAGCTTTTGAAAGAACTGAAACAGGTGATCATTAATGATGCTATGACCGGCAAGATCGATGTCCGCACCGGGGAACCCTATATAAAATACAAAGACAGCGGAATTGACTGGCTGGGAATGATACCGGAAGAGTGGATTGCGACCCGATTTAGAAATGTGTGTTATCTTCAGAGAGGCCATGATTTATCCAGCGATAAGTTCATAAAAGGTGAATATCCAGTTATGGGTTCTAATGGAGTAATTGGGTATCATAACCAGTTTACAACGAAAGCACCTAACATAACCGTTGGTAGAAGTGGAAGCACGGGTAAGGTTAACTTTGTTAATGAAGATTTTTGGGCTCATAATACTGCGTTGTTTGTTTTGCATAATCATGGAAATGATTGGAATTGGTTATACTACTTTATCTTAAACTTTGATATGGCCGCAGTAAGTGAAGGTTCTGCTGTCCCCACCCTAAATCGTAACTATATACATAAGATACACGTATCTGTTCCAAAGAGAGAAAACCAAGAGGATATTGCTTCGTACATCGAAAATGTCATTGATATCTCAATGGGAGCTATAAAGATTATTGAAGACGAAATTACATTGATTCGAGAACTCCAAACTCGCTTAATCTCAGATATTGTAACCGGAAAGCTGGATGTTCGTGACATCGAAGTACCTGACATACCTGAAGAAGAGTTGGAACCTGGACTTGAATCAGATGATGAACCCCTTGAGGAGAGTATTAGTGTCGACTGATTACAGTGAATTTGGGCTGGAAAGCCTTATCGTAGAAAGCCTCGTTAAAGACAGCCAGTATATTCAGGGCGACTCTAAAGAATATGACCGTGTGCATGCTCTTGATATAGTCCAGATTATGAGCTTTCTAAATAGCACCCAAGCCCACAAGGTGGAGCTTTTGGGCATAGCAGAAGGGGGTCCCAAACGTCTGCAGTTCCTGCATCGGCTGTTTTTGGAAATTACAAAGAGAGGGATAATTGATGTCCTCCGATCAGGCATCAAACACGGTCCTGCCAGTATTGAGCTTTTCTATGGCACTCCATCGCCAGATAACTTCAAAGCCAATGAACAGTTTGAAGCCAATATCTTCAGTGTTACCCGTCAGCTTCGCTACAGCCAGGATGAGAGGGCTTTGTCGCTTGACCTCTGCATCTTCATCAATGGCTTGCCTGTTGTCACCTTTGAATTGAAAAACAAACTTACCAAGCAGACGGTGCATGACGCTGTGCAGCAGTATAGACGTGACAGGGACGAGAAAGAACCGCTATTTCAGTTTGGCAGATGTATGGTACACTTTGCAGTGGATGATCACGAAGTGCGGATGTGCACGGCTCTCAAAGGTAATAGCTCATGGTTCTTACCTTTTGACAAAGGCTACAAAGACGGAGCAGGCAATCCACCCAATCCGGCTGGCATTGCTACAGATTATCTTTGGAAAGAGGTTCTTAGCAAGAAAGGGCTCACCGATATCATCGAAAACTATGCTCAGGTGATAGTTGAAGAAGATCAGAAGAAGCGCAAACATCGCAAGCAGGTTTTTCCCCGCTATCATCAGCTTGACTTGGTACATAAACTGCTGGCTGATGTGCAGGTGTCTGAGCTTGGAACACGCTATCTGATTCAACACAGTGCTGGAAGCGGCAAGAGCAATTCCATTGCCTGGCTGGCACATCAACTGATTGAGATCAAACGTGAAGGCAAAGAGCTGTTTGATTCCATCATCGTGGTTACCGATAGAAGGATATTGGATAAGCAGATAAGAGACACCATCAAGCAATTTGCTCAGGTTGGCTCGATTGTGGGGCATGCGGAACATTCTGGAGACTTGCGCAAGTTCATAAGCTCCGGAAAGAAGATCATCATCAGCACCGTGCAGAAGTTCCCTTTTATCCTGGATGAAATCGGCAATGCACATCGGGGCAATAAATTCGCCATTATCATTGACGAAGCTCACTCCAGCCAGGGGGGCAGGATCACAGCCAAGATGCATAGTGCCCTCTCGACATTGGAACAAGAATATGATGAGATGGAACTGCAGGACAAGATCAACCGTTTGATGGAAAGCCGGAAGATGCTGAAGAATGCGGATTATTTTGCCTTTACTGCTACGCCCAAGGGCAAGACCCTGGAGATATTTGGCATCCCCTATAAAGAAGGAGAAGTGATCAAGCATCGTCCCTTCCATTCATACACCATGAAACAGGCGATTCAGGAAGGCTTTATCCTGGACGTGCTGGCAAGCTATACTCCTATCATGAGCTTTTACAAACTTACCAAGACGGTAGGTGATGATCCGCAGTATGACATCAAAAAGGCACAGAAGAAGCTGCGGAAATATGTGGAAGGCAATGAATATGCTATTCGCAAGAAAGCGGAGATCATGATAGACCATTTTCATGAGAGCGTAATCTCGCATGGCAAGATTGGCAACAAAGCCAGAGCAATGGTGATCACCAATGGGATCATGCGGGCTATCGAATATTATCAGGCTTTCTGTGAATATCTCAAAGAGCGCAAAAGCCCATACCAAGCTGTGGTTGCATTTTCCGGAGATCATGAGTTTGGTGGTAATAAAGTAACCGAATCAAGCCTGAATGGGTTTCCCAGTAACCTGATCGCAGCCAAATTCAAAGAAGAGCCTTACCGCTTTTTGATTGTGGCAGATAAATTTCAAACCGGTTATGATGAACCGCTATTGCATACGATGTATGTGGATAAGACTCTCTCAGGGATCAAAGCAGTGCAGACTCTTTCACGCTTAAACAGGGCGCATCCCCAGAAGCATGACACCTTTGTTCTGGACTTTTTGAACGATACTGACACGATTAAATTGGCATTTCAGGATTATTATCGCACCACTATATTGAGCGATGAGACTGATCCAAATAAAGTTCACGACCTCAAAGCTGCACTTGACGGTTATCAGGTTTACAGCCCCTCCGATATTGAACAACTGGTTGCGCTATTCTTAAACGATGCCAAACGGGATACACTCGACCCAATTTTAGATAGCTGTGTGGCTGTTTATATCAGCGATCTGGATGAGGATGGGCAGGTAGATTACAAGGGCAAAGCCAAGGCTTTTGTGCGCACCTATGATTACCTCTCTTCCATTCTGCCCTACAACAATGCAGAGTGGGAAAAGCTCTCCATATTCCTGACTTTCCTGATCCCGAAGCTTCCTGCACCAGTGGAAGATGACCTCTCCAGAGGCATACTCGAAGCCATTGACATGGACAGCTACAGAGTTGAGAAGATGACTCCCGTGCATTTGAAGCTGGAAGATGAAGATGCGGAGATTGATCCTATCCCTACCAGTGGTGGGGGCAGAAAAGCTGAACCGGAGCTGGATTTTCTCACTAATATCCTCAAGCAATTCAATGAGTTATTTGGCAATATCGACTGGAAAGATGAGGATAAGATCAAAAACCTGATCACAGTAGAGATACCCGAAAAGCTTCGTCTTAATCAAGCCTACCAAAATGCAATTAAAAACTCAGACAAGCAGGCTGCCAGAATCGAACATGATAAGGCATTGCAGGGTATCCTGATAGCCCTGCTTACCGATCACACAGAGCTCTTTAAGCAGTATAGCGATAATAATTCATTTAAGAAATGGCTGCAGGAGACGATGTTCGGAGTAACGTATAAAAAAGACGGGAAAACACTTGCCGAACTAAAGGAGTAAGTAATGATATCTATTGAGCGGCTAATAATCCAGAATTTTAAATCAATTAAAGATTTAAACCTTAACTTCAATCAAGAATTGAACATACTGGTTGGTAATAATGAGACAGGGAAATCTACCATACTGGAATCGATAGATATGGTTCTAACCTGTAAACTGTATGGAAAGTATCTAAGTAGCGAACTATCGCCATATATGTTTAACATGTCAGCCACCAATGAATACTTAGATAGTCTAAGGAAGGGAGAGACGCCCACACCTCCATCTATTTTTATTGAATTATATCTTAACGATTCCCCGGAAGTCAGCAAACTTAAGGGTACTAATAACAGTCTTAGAACAGACTCTTGCGGTGTTACTCTTACGATTGAGTTTGATACTGATTATACTCCGGAGTATATTCGATATATACAGAATCCAAGCGAGATTCGAGCCATTCCCATTGAGTATTACAAAATAACTTGGCAGGATTTTGCATTTAACAGCATAACAAAAAGAAGTTTACCTGTGACATCTGCTTTCATTGATGCATCAACGATAAGGTTACAAAGTGGAGCTGATTACTATATTAGAAAGATTATAGACAATAATCTAACAGCCTCAGAACGGGCTGAACTGTCACTTGATTACCGCAATCTGAAAGAAGGATTTGCTGATAAGCCATATTTAAGCAGAATCAACAATGTGCTAATTGAAAACCCCTCAATACTAGCCGGAAAAGAGTTATCGATTTCCCTTGATGTTTCGGGAAAATCAAGCTGGGAATCCGTCATGACAACCTATTTGGACAACATTCCTTTTTCATATATAGGTCAAGGGGATCAAAGCATCCTAAAGATACTCCTGTCGTTAGAGAAAGAAGCGTCCGAGACAGGGATAGTGCTAATTGAAGAGCCGGAAAACCACTTATCCTTCCAAAACCTAAATAGACTGATTAAGTTAATTAGCGACAAGTGCTGTGGTAAGCAACTCGTGATATCAACTCACAGCACATTTGTGATTAATAAACTCGGGATGAATAACCTAATACTGCTAAAAGAGGGAATGCATACGAGATTATCTGAGCTAACCGAGGATACATATGATTATTTCAAAAAGTTACCTGGATATGATACACTGCGTCTCATACTTGCAGACAAATCCATACTCGTGGAAGGACCTTCAGACGAGTTAATAGTTCAAAAGGCATATTACCAAAAAAACAAAAAACTACCCATAGAAGATGGGATAGATGTTCTTTCAGTTAGGAATTTATCATTTAAACGCTTTCTTGATATTGCTTCGAAGCTTGAAGTGAAAGTCCGTGTTGTCACTGATAATGATGGGAATTACCAGGATAACATAGTTAAGAAGTACGAAGAATATGATAAGTTCCAGAATATCAAGATTTGCTACAGCGATGACAATTCCTCAGTTACTCTTGAAAGCCAGATAGTAAAAGTTAATGACATAGATAAGCTTAATAAAGTACTAGGGAAACAGTATGCAGATAAATCGGCCATGGAAGACTATATGCGCAACAATAAAACTGAATGTGCTTTGAGAATATTTGAAGCTCAAGAGGAAATTGAGATTCCTGACTACATTAAAAGGGCAATAACAATTGAATAGAGTTGTAATTGCTTGTGCGGGTGCAAGAAAGACTACTGAGTTAGTGAATTGTGCCTTACAACATTCAAACCGGAAAGTTCTTATAGTTACATACACGATAAATAACTACAATCAGATAATAGAAAGGATTTATCAAATTGCTGGTCATATCCCACCCAATATCGAAGTCCAAACATGGTTTACTTTCCTGCTATCAGAAGGAGTGAGGCCGTATCAAAATTATCTTTACTCTGATGCCAGAATAAAATCAATCGCATTCGTATGCGGTATCTCAAGTATCGGAAGAAAAAAGAGTGATATCAGACGTTATTATCTATGCAGTAACGACTTGATTTTTACAGATAAAATGGCAGATTTTATCTGTGAAGTGAATAAACTATCCTGCGGTAAAGTGATTAATCGTCTTGAGCGCGTTTATGACGCTATTTACATCGACGAAGTGCAGGACTTAGCCGGATATGATCTATGCGTCTTAGAACTACTTTTTAACTCAAGTATCCATATGTATGTCGTAGGTGATTGCCGTCAAGCAACTTATTATACTAACCAATCAAGAAAAAATAGAGACTGTTCAAAAACCATCACCATTCTACGCTGCTTTACCAGAGCACTTGGAGAATAAGTGGTCTAAGTGCTTCCATTTCACATTTTCTTGACAGATTTGGGAGATGTTTAAGTTGGCAATCAGCGATTGCTCATGCATG
>JAUYAR010000033.1 GCA_030693415.1 Candidatus Cloacimonadaceae bacterium
CTTTAACAGTGGCATCAACTACCAAAGGTAATCTCTTTCTTCTCGGGTCCATGTGTATCTCCTCTTGATAAGTATTCTCAAGAGATAAGATAATCCGAAACCAAGACTATGCAACATTAAATATGGGACGCTCTACTAGATCAATAACAGATCGATTTATGCCATCATCTGTTGTCATGTTTATTCGGTTCCCCAATTTAAATATTGATCTCTTAAGCCCGATTCCGTAAAATCCTAAAGTCGGCTTTTCTCTTTTTAGAGATTCTGCTCCAAACATGAAAACATGTTTTTTAAGATAGTTAAGTTCTATACCACCGCAAGTGTCACGAATTTCGAATTTTTCTTTGCTTAAAGATAGATAAATACTACGCCGTCCCTGGATATCCTTCATGATGTAGCTATCAACTGAATTGTCGATCAAATCAAGAATACATGCTTCCGCGTCTACATCTTTTGTTAATATGTCGATAAATAGCTTTTTCCTTGGATAGGCTTCAATAATAGCTTCAATAATAGCGTCCATTGTAACTCCCATATACAATAATATTCTGTAAGTTAATTGTTCTTTCTCAACGGATAACGCGTTCTAACTTAAGCCAAAATTGTCAAGATAAACATTTATAGTGGCATTCCCCCATTTTTTAAACCAGCCTAATTATCATCTGTAGAGGTTCGATGAGATCATACCTGTAAGGGGATGTATTGTAGAACGTGAGTCGGGATAAACAGAGGGAAAATGCTGCGGCTATGCGATAATATATAAAGACTGGAGGTTTTGATAAGTCTTTACTTTTGAAAGTAATGATCTGGATATTCTTCTGCCAGTTTTGTAATCAGCCCTTTGCATGAGTAGATAAAGTACAGAGCCAGAGAAAGAAGCGTATTCAGGTTCTTGAGCCCGGTATAGCTTGCCAGACGCATACCTTTCCACTTCAGATCTTGCTTCATTTGGCGATGTGATTCTTCAATAGCCCAACGTTTACGATAGCTGGTGTAGGCTTTATTGATAATCTGATCTTCAGTAAGAGTGTTATCGTTAAAGTCACAAAGCAGATAGAAGTCTCGGCCTTTCTGTTTTCCATTCTTGAACTTTCGAAGGACTACGAGATTAACTTCAACCCAGTTAGCATTCTTTTTGGGGTGATAGCGTTTCAGATCCTGCGAGGACTTGTCGCCGAAGAGCTTGCGCAAGAATTTTTCCAACATAAATATATCTATCCTTTGCCGATGCCACGCGCAGCAAGCCCCGCGGACACCATAATATGCATGTTTCTCATAATGGGAACACAGCCCAAGTTTCGCACGAAATTAGTCAAAATTGCAATTTTGTGCTCGTAAGTCATTGATAAATAGACAGCGCGCTTCCCAAAAACAGCAAAAAATAACCAAAACGGTAACCATAATAAATCTTGACATATATTCGGCTCTTAATAACCTGGCGACATGTTTATAAGAAAGAAAGTTTCAACGAACCCAAGTAACGGTAAGGTATATACTTACTACCAGTTAATCGAGTCTAGAAAGACCGAGAAAGGATCGCGCAGTTTTGTCATATTGTATTTAGGCTCTCTGGATATCAGCAGAGATGAGCAGAAGATTATTAGTTCGTTATTGAGACTCCATAGAAAAAAGTCCATGCTTGACACGAATAGTATCTAAATAAATGATGAGAAATTACTTGACAGAATCAGCATCAGTAATACATTGGCATCATATTAGATAAGCATATATGGAGTTACTGATGTTTAGAGAGAA
>JAUYAR010000034.1 GCA_030693415.1 Candidatus Cloacimonadaceae bacterium
TCTCTCTAAACATCAGTAACTCCATATATGCTTATCTAATATGATGCCAATGTATTACTGATGCTGATTCTGTCAAGTAATTTCTCATCATTTATTTAGATACTATTCGTGTCAAGCATGGACTTTTTTCTATGGAGTCTAAATAACATAGGTATCTTTGGCTGGCCCAGTAATTATATCACCATGGGCACTACCTTTGAGTATTTATTGGATTTTTGGAAACCACCCTCAATATAGCAAGCTGGAGTTATTATGTTAAAAGTCTTTACCAAGGAAGAGCTGATCTCGAAACTGAAAGACATTAAGAACATGGGCTGGGTACAAAACTATCGGCAGGGTAATGATGGGTCTGCTAGGAATGTTCTTGAGGATCTTTTAGAAATCCCTGAAAATAACCTCGCCATAGCAAACGCTGGAGAGTGGGAGTTTAAAACGAAAAGAAGAGCATCATCATCTTTATCTACATTACTACACAATGAGCCATCTCCCCGAAACGCAAGGTTCGTGCCTCAATTATTGTTACCATTTTATGGCTGGAAGCATCGAGAGGCTGGCTCAAAATATCCGGAAACCGAAATGAGTTTTAGGCAAACCATATATTGCTAACGTTATAGTGACAGAGGTTTTACCGTTTTGTTAAATAGAGTTGAAGAAAAGATTGTCATCGATTTTGATGCCACAAAAGTTGATAGACGGGTTTCCGATTGGCTCAAAGACGTCGCAGGCAGAATTGGACTGGATAACCTATCTCCCGCTCCCTACGGGGGATTTCGTGATGTTGCAGCCCACATCGGAGATAAACTAATCAACTGTTTTTCCGCCTTGGTTGACGTAAAAAAAAGAGAAGGGAATTGAATACCTCTGCTTTAATGACGTTAAAATGCTAAGCACGTTTTCAATAGATAAATTCTTGGATGCGCTTGAGAATAACCTCATTTATGTTGACTTTGATGCCCGCTCAGGGCATAATCACGGAACAAAGTTTAAAATAAGAGAGAACTACATCAGTTTGCTATATAATAAGGTTACTCAAATCTAACCCGATGGTGTCATTCCACCAAGGGTATCCTTTTGCTTTACCCCGAGCCATCGTATGCCGTCCCTGATGGGGCTGTCTCGCATCTCTGTGAAACTCTGAGTTCAAATCATCTTTTCTCTGCTTTTGCTTTGTTTTTGCTCCGTTTTTCTCTGTGTTTATAAAAGTTAGCCGTGCCACGATCCCACTCTGCAACGCTATCGCCAAACTTTTGCTTGACAGCGCAAAGTGTCTATAATTCCTTGGCGGAATATACAAAATATCTTGAGGTATGAAGCATGGAATTCGTTATTGAAAAGCTCATTTTTCCATCGGATGCGAATGTGATCCTGGGGCAGAGCCACTTTATCAAAACGGTGGAAGATATCTATGAAGCGATGGTAAACAGCGTTCACGGAATCAAATTTGGCATTGCGTTTTGCGAAGCCTCGGGTCCTTGTCTGATTCGCAAGGACGGCACGGATGCCGAATTGATCAGCGTTGCCGTCGAAAACATGCGTTTACTGGCGGTGGGGCACAGTTTCATTATCATTATGCGCGGAGCTTTTCCAATCAACGTCCTCCCCGCGATCAAGGACTGCCGCGAAGTGGTCAATATCTATTGCGCCACCGCCAATCCAGTGCAAGTCATTATGGGACAAACAGAACAGGGCAGAGGCATCCTCGGAGTGATCGACGGTTCATCGCCAATCGGCGTCGAACTGGATACGGATATCTCTCATCGCAAGAAGTTTCTGCGGGACATCGGATACAAACGCTGAATGAAGACGCGCAGTTTCATCGCCCTGGAAACTCCCCCTGCAGTTCACAGGTCTCTTTGTGAAAGGCTTGCCGCCTGGAACAAGATCCCGTGTGTGAATTGGGTGAAGCCGGAAAACCTGCATCTCACCCTGATTTTTTTGGGCGACGTCGAAGCCGTCAGGATGGGCGTGGTGGATTTCACCCTGCATGAATGTCTCGAAGACCAGCATCCCTTCCTCATGCGGCTCAAGGGCTTGGAACTCTTTCCCGCTCACCAGCCGCGCCTGATTTTGGCAAGCCTGGAAAGCAGCACGGACGCCATCTTCAAGCTCAATAAAACTCTCTATTATCAGCTTAAAAAGCTCGCTCCCGAGATCGGAGACAAAGCCCTGAAACTGCACATCACCCTGGGGAGGATCAAAAGAAACCTGCCCTACCCGCTGGAAGATGAGATATTGCAAAGCGCTGTGGATAAAAATGATTATCCTTATGACACGATCAACTTGTATCGCAGCATCCTAAAACCGGACGCTCCGGTCTATCAAATCCTAAACCAATACAAACTAACATAAAGACGGAGGAAAAATGCTGGATAAAAATAAAGATGCAGCACTCAAAACCGCAATGTCCCAGCTCGAAAAGAGATTCGGCTTGGGCACCCTGATGCGCCTTGGCGACAAGCCTCACCGGGCAGTGGACGTCATCCCTACCGGAGCTTTTAATCTGGATATCGCTCTCGGCATCGGAGGCATCCCCAAAGGCAGGATCACCGAGATCTATGGAGCCGAAGCTTCCGGAAAAACCACTCTTGCCTTGCACATCGCAGCGGAAGCGCAAAAGCTTGACGGCATTGTGGCTTTCATCGACGCCGAGCATGCTTTGGACGTCTCTTATGCCAAACGTTTGGGCGTGCAGACCGAAGAATTGCTGCTTTCCCAACCCGATGGCGGAGAACAGGCATTGGAGATCACCGAAACCCTCGTCCGCAGCTCTGCTGTCGATCTGATTATCATCGATTCCGTCGCCGCCTTGGTGCCCAGACAGGAGATCGAAGGCAGCATGGGAGATAGCCACGTCGGCTTGCAGGCACGTTTGATGAGCCAGGCATTGCGCAAGCTCACCGCCATCGTTTCCAAGTCCAACACCGCGGTTCTCTTCATCAATCAGACCCGCATGAAGATCGGCGCACCGGCATACGTAAATCCGGAAACCACCACCGGCGGAGTGGCGCTAAAGTTCTATTCTTCCGTGCGTTTGGAGGTTCGGTTTGCCGGATCGATCAAACTCGCGGGAGCCGATTCCGAAGTAGTTGGCGTGAAAACCCGCGTCAAAGTGGTCAAAAACAAGTTCGCGCCGCCCTTTAAAACCGTCGTTTTCCCGATTATTTTCGGAGAAGGCATCTCGCATCTGGACATCATCCTCGAGATGGCTACCGAGATGAACATCGTCAAGAAAAGTGGATCCTGGTTCTCCTATGAAGAACACAAACTGGGTCAGGGCGCCGAAAAAACCAAACAGTTCCTGCGCGACAATCCCAATCTGCTTGCCGAAGTCGAAGCCAAAGTGAAAGAAAAAGTCAATCCGGATACCCTCTTCGCGGTAGTTCCAGAAGATGAAACTGAGGATCTGGACTGATTCCGGCAAAAGCCGCAAGTCTCTGATATTCATCGACGATAAAGTGTGGGGCGCTCTCCCTTCGAGGGCGTTTCGCATGCTTTATCCGGACAATTTTGATCAGGAGATCGAATCCGCCGAAAACCTCATCGCTCTGCTCAAAGAACAGGCATTGGCGCAGCTTTTGGATTATCTGACCAAATTTGAACACAGCGAGTGGCAATCGAGACAATTTCTGATCCGCCGCAAGTATCATCAATCTATCCTTGTTGAATGCGTATCATATTGTCTGAAAATGAACTACATCAACGATGCCCGCTTTGCAGAGCTGCTTATCCGCTCGCTCATCGAACGTGGAACCAGCAAGCAGGCAATCGTCTCCAAACTCTATGAACAACACATCAAACCCGCATTCTGGGAGCCAATTTTAAATGAACTTTATGATCGAGAGGATGCCTCGGACAAGCTCTTCGAACTCCTGAATAAATACTGCAACACACATGGCGGCATACCATTGAGCAAGCTTAGGGAAAAGGTATTCACCTATCTCTACCGCAAAGGCTATGAACTGGATCTGATCTCCTGGGCTTGGGAGAAATATACGTTAGGGTGAGTATTTGTAGTGGTGAGGCGGGCTGGAAAACCCCCTCATGGAACGCCACTACATGGAACGCCGACGTCCCCGTCGGCAACAGCAGCGGTCATCATGACGTATCCACAAATCCGTAGCCCATCCACATATTTGCAACCAATCCTGCGGACAAGAACCGACGGGGACGTCGGTAATTCGTGCGCCTGTGAGCGATACATATCAGACAGGTGAAAGTCCTGTTCAGAGCACCGTTAAAACTCTGTAGCCGAAGGTAACTGCGTCACCGTGAGGTGGGGTGGAGAGCAACTGGA
>JAUYAR010000035.1 GCA_030693415.1 Candidatus Cloacimonadaceae bacterium
CATGCATGAGCAATCGCTGATTGCCAACTTAAACATCTCCCAAATCTGTCAAGAAAATGTGAAATGGAAGCACTTAGACCACTTATTCTCCAAGTGCTCTGGTAAAGCAGCGTAGAATGGTGATGGTTTTTGAACAGTCTCGAGTATCCTTCATAGTTGTTATGGATATTTAATTCTTGACAAAAGTAAGTTTAGGATTAATGTTTAAATATAAGATAAGAATGTGTCGGCATCTTGAATAATGACTGATGTACTTTTAAATTGGATTGATTTGGTTCATTTTCAATTGGATTTTTTAAGCTTATTATATATTTTTTAAATAAAAACAGAGAGAAGAGAATATGCCAAAATCCAAGATATCAACTTCATCTCTCAGGAAAATTGTCCTGATAGGAAATTATCTTCCCCGTACATGTGGAATTGCCACTTTTACAAGCGATTTACTGACTTCCTTATGTGAACAGAATGCATCTATGCAATGTTGGGCTGTAGCCATGAACGATATCCAGGAAGGATACAAGTATCCGGGGCAGGTTCATTTTGAAATTAACCAGCGGAATTTATCCGAATACATCTTAGCAGCGGATTTTTTGAATCTGAACCGGATTGACGCAGTATGCCTTCAACATGAATTTGGCATATTTGGAGGTGATAACGGTTCATATATATTGGAACTATTATACAGGCTCAAGATGCCTTTAGTAACAACTTTGCATACTGTTATTCAAACGCCCAACCAAAATCAGATGTCTATCATTAAACGTATTGGTCAATTGTCTGACCGTGTCGTTGTTATGAGTAATTATGCTAAGCAAATGTTACAGGATATTTATAATATGTCTGCTGATAAAATTGTTATGATTCATCATGGAATTCCTGACATCCCATTTGTTGACTCCAATTATTTCAAAGACCAATATGGAGTTGAGGGACGAAGAGTAATATTGACCTTTGGTCTGCTTTCTCCCAGTAAAGGAATTGAAACAGTGATTGAAGCATTACCTTCAATAATAAAACAGCATCCCGACGTAGTCTATGTAGTCTTGGGGGCTACTCATCCTAATGTAAAAAAGGAACAGGGAGAGGCTTACAGGCTGACACTGCAGAGAAGAGTTAAAACTTTGGGACTTGGTGAGTATGTAATTTTTCGTAATCAATTTGTTGAATTGAACGAATTATGCGAATTTCTGTGTGCTGCAGATATTTATGTAACTCCCTATTTAAATCGGGAGCAGATTACATCAGGTACTCTTGCTTATGCCATGGGAAGCGGAAAAGCTATTGTTTCCACTCCCTTCTGGTATGCTGAGGAGATGTTGTCTCAGGGACGGGGTAGAATCGTTCCTTTTCAGAACCCGCTTGCATTAGCTGAGCAAATAAATGATTTGCTTGATAATGAAGTGGAGTGCCACTTGATGAGGAAGAACGCTTATACCTTCGCAAGGGAAATGGTTTGGTCAAAGGTAGCGGATAAATATCTTGAAGTGTTCGCAGTAGTAAAGAAGGAAAGGGAATGCCTGCCAAGACCATTGTTAAAATCAAAAACTATTGATTTGTCTCTGCAAAAATACCTAAACCCCAAACTTGATTATATCATTCATCTTACTGATGATGTCGGAATTTATCAACACACAAAATTTATCATTCCGGACAGATCACATGGTTATTGCACAGACGATAATGCCAGGGCATTAATTGCGGTACTAATGGCAAAAGAAGCTATTACAGAAAATGGAATGACTGATAAACTGGCATCTACCTACTTGAGTTTTTTGGATCACGCTTACAATAAAGAGAATGGACGATTTCGAAGTTTCCTTAGTTTTGACCGTCAGTGGCATGAGGATATTGGAACCGAGGATGGTCATGGTCGCGCAATTTGGGGCTTGGGAGAAGCGATTACTTTAACCGATTCCGAAGATTTCAGGTCAGCAGCACAGCATTTATTTGAAAAAGCTCTTCCTCCCTTAGTTGATTTTTCTTCTCCGCGTGCCTGGGCTTACGCCATTGTTGGCATTCGCGCTTATTTAACCTTGTATGGTGGGAATAGTGAAGTGCATCGGGTGAGAGAGAAACTCGCCAATAAACTGATGTGTTTATACAAGAAAAATGCAAGTGATGATTGGCCCTGGATTGAGGACAGTGTTACTTATGCTAACGGCATAATCGCCCGGGCTTTGATAATTGCCGGGCATTGCCTTAAAAACAAATCAATGCTTAATGCAGGATTGAAAAGTTTGAAGTGGCTGCTTGATATTCAAACAGATGAAAAAGGGCATTGTGTTCCTGTGGGTAATCACGGCTGGTATATACGAGGTAAGGAAAAAGCCAGATTTGACCAGCAGCCGATAGAAATTCTGGATTTGATTGAAGCTTGTGGTGAAGCTTATAAAATCACATTTGACGAAATCTGGATTAAACACTCTCAGAATTGTTTAGATTGGTTTTTTGGCAGTAACGATTTGAATGCTCCGTTGTATGATTTCAAAACAGGCTCCTGCTGTGACGGGCTTTCAGCAGACGGCCCTAACCGTAACAAAGGTGCGGAATCAACTCTGGTTTGCCTTATGTCGTTACTTAGTCAAAAGCAGTTGTTTAACCATTATTTACTAGATAAAAATTTGGTCAAAGACACAGGGGGCAAAAAAGGGAGGTAATTGAAAATGGCAAACAAACCGATTGTAATGATTAGCTCTTATCCGCCAAGATTATGTGGTATTGCCACTTTTTGCGAAGAAGCAAGAGAATTTATTCAAAAAGCTAATCCAGATCGCGATGTTTTGGTAATAAGTCACACGGACGGCAATGGTAAGGGTGTTTTTCCGATTATTGATATGTCAAGAGTTGATTGGTGGACGCCTGTAGCAAAAAAAATTGAAAAATTAAACCCATATGTGGTTCACATTGAACATGAATATGGTCTTTATGAATATGTGGATCCGAGAGGGATTGGCGACAGAAATGACGGTTTTCTCGACCTGCTGGAAGCAATTGGTCATACTCCGGTTGTTGTGGAACCGCATACTATTCATGGTCGTTTGAGTGACTTCGAGGCTGATTTTATTTATAAGATGTGTCAGCAGAGTCAGGTAGTATTATTTAAATGCAATTATCAGAAGTGGAGACTGGACTGGACATTCAAGGCAAAAGGTTGGAAAACTCCTCAAAACATCATGGTTATACCACATGGAGCTCGCTCCGATAAGCGCTGGGGTCTGCACGAAATTAAGGCATTGAGAAAAGAATTTGGTCTAAGTAAAATCGGAGTAGCTGATCATCTGGTGGGGATGATTGGCTGGATTCAATCCAATAAACGTTGGGATATCTTACTTTCAATGTGGGAAGATATCCATCGTGAAATAGTTGAGCAAACTGGTCAGTACTGGGGTCTTTTGGCTGCAGGGGCTATGCGTGACCCCAGGCACAAACAAGATTACGAAAAGTGGAAATCTGATGTGCAGATATTAGCCAAAAAAAGGATTGCACATTATCATGAGTTTATTCCCCGGGGAGATGCATATTACAAGATGATGGCAATCTGCGATTTTATTGTTTTGCCTTCCATTGATGAAACCCAATCCGGGACCCTGGCTCGAATTATTTCTCTCAATAAACCTTACATCACAAGTGCACCTGTGGAGGGATTAACGGCACAAACCCTTGAAAGTGAGGGCGGGCTTTTGTTTACGACCAAAGAAATGCTGCGCCAAAAAGTAATAAAACTGGCAACGCATGAAAACTTGCGTATGGAGCTTGGTGAAAACCTCAAGCACTATCTGGAAAATGTTGTCTCTTGGGAAGTAGTATCCAAGCAATATAACGATGCTTATAAACTGGCTCGAAATTCTGTCAGCACAGGTAAACCAGTTGTTTTGGATTTAGAATTCTAAGCTACAAAAGGAAATTTGCTGAAATGAGAAACGCTAATTTTAAGGAATTGTTCACTCGCTATTCTGAAAATCCCATCATCCAGGTCAGTGATATTCCCTATAAAGTCAATTCAGTTTTTAATGCCGGTGTGACCAAGATTGATGATGACACTTTATTACTGATGAGAGTCGAAGACAGACGAGGTTTATCCCATCTTACTGTAGCCCGCAGCCTGGATGGTATTACGAATTGGCGAATTGATTCTTATCCTACTTTTCCTCCCCAGGCAGATACACATCCTGAAGAAATCTGGGGCATTGAAGACCCCAGAATTACACGTATTGAATCTAGGGATTTATGGGTGATTGTCTATACAGCATTTTCAAAAGGCGGACCTTTGGTTGCGATGGCAACCACGCATGACTTTAAAATATTCGACAGAATCGGAGCAGCGATGCCGCCTGAAGATAAAGACGCTGCCTTGTTTCCAGTTAAGTTTGGTGGAAGATGGGCAATGCTGCATCGTCCTGTGACAAGCTACATTAGTATGGGTTCTCATATCTGGATTTCTTTCAGTCCGGATATGCGCCACTGGGGTGACCATCAGATTCTGCTTCCTGCCCGTAAAGGAGCCTGGTGGGATGCTAACAAAGTAGGGCTTTCACCACCTCCGCTGCAAACGGAAAAAGGCTGGCTTATCTTGTATCACGGAGTAAAAACTACAGCAAGCGGTTGTATTTATAGATTGGGATTGGCGCTTCTTGATTTGGAAGATCCAACCAAGATATTGGCACGTTCTGATGAATGGGTCTTTGCTCCTGAGACAGAATACGAAATTATGGGTGACGTGGATAAAGTTGTTTTCCCCTGCGGCTGGATTGCTGACAAAGACGAAATTCGTCTGTATTATGGCTCTGCAGATAAATGTATTGCCCTGGCAACAGGAAGCATTTCAGAAATCCTAGAGTGGCTGGAAGTTTAGTTGATTATTGGATATTCCGGAGTAACTGAGCCACCCATTCCGCTTGATGAGAGCCACTCCTCCAAAAAATAGAGCCACTCGTTCCGCTACTGAGAGCCAGTATTGCTAGAGTATTATCTAATATATAGTTACATAGTATTTATGAGT
>JAUYAR010000036.1 GCA_030693415.1 Candidatus Cloacimonadaceae bacterium
AATGCATCCATCACATATCTCCTTTGGGGTCGGCAAGGCAGAGCCGCAGGTACAGTTCAGGCAGTGTGAGACTGTCGAAGTCTTCAGTGGTGAAGCCCAGTTTACGCAGGATCATTTCGAACCTCTCATAGGGGTAGCGGGACTGGCTTTGACCGCTAATCCGAAACTCCCGAGCCAACTTCTGAACCTCTCGCTGTTGGCTCTGATATAGACGAAAAAAGCAGAGATGTACTCCAGGGCTTCTAATGCATCCATCTTGTCCGGGTCCTGGTTCGATATGATACGGATAAGCTCTTTGTCCGCTTCCGAGTCGGAGATGAGTTGGAGTATCTCTACTTCAGATACACTGGTTACCTTGCCGGAGAGGAAGTCCTCTACCTTGGCTTTGAGGGTTGCATTTGATATAGTCAGGCAGAGGATCTGCCGTAGTTGGTTATAGCTTAGTTTGGGTTCAGTTTTCATATTGTGCCGTCCTTATTGGTTGAAGAACATCTTGATGGCAACGCCGATCAGCATAAAGAACTGGGAGGTGGAGACACCCAGAAGTATTTTCATGTTGGTCTCCACTCTCGCCATTCTGGTCACCAATGAGTTATTGCTGTTTCCGTTGCCGTAGATCTCTTCATGTACACTATCAATCTTGTCTTTAATCTCAGGTTTACATTGGCAATCCATGTTCTTATCCTTGGTTGTTGGTTATGCTTAGGTTCCGGCAGGAATGTCCTTGAGGACAAAGACCTTACCGTTGGTGATACCGGAGAACTCGGTGGAGATGACTACCGAGAAGAGACCATCAGCCTCTCCAGACCAGTCCACAGTCCAGCGCAGTCCATTGAAGATCACGACCCGGTCAAAACCTTTGGAGGTTACTACGATGGTAGTGTTCTTACCCATGAAGTTGCTGCTTTCCAGGAAGTTCTTCTGCTTATTGGACAGACCTACGATGGTCAGTTCCACAGTGGAGGTTCGCTTACCGGGCAGGGTATAGTTGCGGGTCTTAAGCTTGGATATCTTGGAATCGGTCTTGCCAGGCTTCTCAGCCAGTTCTCCCATCAGGTCGAAGTTTGTATTCAGTTCGGTCTTTACTGTGCCTTGGTTGGCATAGAGGGTGCCGACATCAGTTTCGGTATAGTTGCCTATCCCGAAGTAGATATCGTCTGCCACCATCACATCCACCAGGGAGATGAAGTGCATATCTGTCTCGGTCATGGGAGCAGGATAGGTTGGCGGTTGAATGGGCTGAGGCATCTAAAATACTCCCTTGATGGCTTTGCCGATACTGAACAGCCACTTACGGTTATGGAAGACGTATTCCACTGCTCCCCCGATTGTGCCGAAGATCTTCATGACCAGGTTGGTCTGGTTACTGGGGAGACTTTTGGTAGCACGCTCGACTGCCAGTTGCTTCTTGGCATAGTCATCGAGGTCCTTGGTGGCAGGGTTGATCTTGATATCCTGGATGATATCGAGGATGATCGCCAGAGCGGAGTTGATCTTGGTCTTATCCAAGGTCTTTCCCGTTATCTTAAAGATGATCCAGACGATCAGGGTGGTGATAAGCCCTAAGATGAAGGCTTGGTTGGAAATGATGAAGTCCATTGATACTCCTTTAATCTATTGTTGTTTGGGGTTAGGTGATTAGCTTGAATACTTTCACGAAGCCGGAGATGTAGGTGATGCCGGGACGGATACGGATGTACCAGTGGTACTTCCAGTCCGCGCCATGATGTTCGACCTTGAGTTCGGCATCAGTACGATAGCCGATGATGATGAACTTGGGCAGTCCACCGATGATGTAATCGTCAGCCATAAGACGAGGCTTTACGGGGATACCGGCAAAGGATACGTTGCCACCTTCCAGCAGCAGACGGTCTCCGGCTCCGGTCTCACGTTTGGCAAGTTCGGCTCTGATACGGATCAGGTCTTTTTGACTGACATAGAACTTGAAGTTCTCCTGCTCTTCCAACATCTCATCCGAGAAAGCCAGGAGAGCGGCTTCGAAGCGTTTCGCCCAGTCGGTATAAGTAGTCTTGGAGAAGTTGGTGACATCGGTAGCGGTGGTAGCGAGCTTGATCACTCCATCCAGACCTTTCAGCTTGGCAGTGGCAGAGACTCTATCACCCTTGAAGATGAGCAGACGGATAGCCTTCTCAGTCTTCTTGGCGATATGGTTCTCCACATAGGCACCGAAGGCATCTTCACCGTACTTGTCCTTATAGAACTCCACCACGTCCCTGCCCAAGGTGAACTCAGCATTGAGTATCCCGGTGGGCACAGAGAGATCAGCAGTGGCTACAGTCTGAGCCGTCAGAGCACCATCCAGGCTATTTTTGAAGACTAGGTCATCGATCAGTCCGGCATCGATCTTCTCGTCCTTGAGGAGCGGGATAATCGAGATATCGGATAGGGTATCACCGGGCTGGCTGCCAATCACCTCATCGATAAACAGAGAAGTGGTATTGGCATTGAGGATGTTCATGGCTTTGCCGGAATCGACATCGGAGATGCCTTTGTAGATCTCCCGGTGGCTCGCCTTGACCACGATCTTGTTGCCATCGATCATGACCTCTTTATCAGCATTAGGATGGTCACCATCGGGCTCTCCCGGTATGGACTTGGAGATGGCTCTGGTCATGGTGACAGAGAGGTCTTTCAAGCTCTTCTCGATGCTCTTGATGGCTTCGGATACGATCACAGTGCCACTGCTCTTCTCAAGCTCAGTGATGCGCTCAGTGATGGCAGTGATGCCATTCTGCATCTCGTTGTTGTTGTTCAGTTCCGCCACCTTACGCAGGCTGCCCAGTTCGTTCTTGATCTCGGCAAGGCTGGCTTCGGTACCGCTGTAGTCATCAGCTCTGCCATAGATGGATACCCCATTGAACTCGCCTTTCTCGACCTTCTGCCAGAGTTCACTCTGCAGGTTCTCGCACTTGAGGACTTGTACCCAAGAGCCGACCTTGGCATCGGGAAAATGCTCTCGGTCGCTAGTCTTGAGGATGTAGTTCTCCACTACGGCAAACTCCGGTACTGGCTGCATGTTATGGTTCACATCGCACTTGCCGACTAAGCCGTGCTTGGCAAAGTGATCACAGGACTTCTGAATCTCTTCCCGGGTGTAATAGTCGCCTTGGGAGTCGTGGATGTTGGGCTCCATCAGAGTGACATAAAGCCGTCCCTGAGTGCCACTCGTTTCACTCTTGAACTTGGTGGAGTTGATCTTGTGTTCGAAGCTTCTGCCACTGGCATTCTTGACCACAAATCCTTTCTGATTAGCCGGGTTCATCTCGTCAAAGAGGAGCGAGACCAGCTCGACTTCCACATTACGCAGTTCGCCTTTCTTGACGATCCTGCTCTTAGTTCCGAAGATATTCACTGTACCTCCTTAGGGTTAGTGATGGGTTGACTGTTATTTAGGTTTTTCATAGATTGCGATTCTGCATAAAGAGCTGCTCATCCGCAGACTGGAGCTTCTCGGTTAGATTGCCGAAGTTGAAGTCATCCGGTGTGAGGTTCCATCCGAACTCGTAGTTGAACTCTATAGCCAGAGTGAGTGCGAGGCGATTCTGCAGGGGTTTGACTACGAAGTGGTAGAACATCAGCATATCGCTTTTGTTATCTCCACCAAGCTGCCCTGGGATAAGCTGTGAGACGATCCTTGCCGGGACCCGGTGATAAGCGAAGATACCTTCTCTCAGGTCTTTCTTAAGAGTGATAAAGCCACCCTCTCTGTCTTGCTGACGCAGTGGCTCGAGACGTATCTTCACATCCCGGCTCTCACTCTCGATTAGGACAGTGGAGTGGCTCTTGGCATTGCCTTTAACCTCGGTAAGTGCCTTCTCGATCTCGGTATAGGCATCGGTCAGTACTTCATTGCCCTGCTCATCGGTTACTGTGCCATCTCTGAGTGTGCCACCTTCCACGATTACGAAGTAATCGATCATGAGTCCGTTCTTGAAGTTGTTATAGTCAAAGGTCTTGATCTCAGAGAGTATCTCCACATTGATGGCTATTGGCAGGCAGGCTAAACCCCAGGCATTGCTCTTGTGGGTGCTCTTCTTGATGTGGATGATATCGGCATAGGCAAAGTCCTTCTTCTGGTTGTTCTTCACTTGTATGTAATTGGGGCGAAAGAAACCAAACTCATCATAGTTCTCCACGATCTGCACTTCAGAAGGAAGCATGCGTTCCAGACCCATCCACTGTCCTTGAGCATTACGCATCTTGATCAGGAAGCCATTACCACAGGCGAGATAGAACTTGATCATCTCTGCCAGGATAGTGGTCTGGTCTTCACAGGCAGGAAACTCGGCAGCTTCCATCCAGGCCTTAACCTGGCTGTTCTTGCAGTCGAACTCCATCACAGTTGCCATAGACAAGGCATCCACACAACCCGAGTGGTACTCATCGGTATCCAGGAGATTGAGTAGATTGCTCATAGAATAGGGCTGAGAGACAACTTTCTTGGTCTCGGCTGCCTTGGAGATCAGTTGCTTGCCGATCCGGCTGCACTTGGATAAGTCAATCGGCTCAGACTTGTACTTAGTATCCAGAAGATCTGTGGCAGAACTGATTGCCAGGTTATAGCCACCCAGTCGCATCACTCTCACGAGGATGCTCCTGTTCCTGCTTTGAGTAGATCGATCTTGGCGATCCTGACCAGTCTGGTGCCATCGATGCGGCTGGTATAGTATTCCACACTGGGCAAGTCCCGGTTCATCAGTTTCAGATAGAAAGAGCGGAACTTCTCTTTGAGTTCGTACAAGTCGGAATCTGGATCATCCACGTTCTGAGCATTGACGATCAGGAAGACTGTCCATGCCAGATCAGTACTCACATACTGTCTTGATGTTCCGTTCTTGCCCGTTTCTGAGTCCAGGATCACGATAGCACAAGGCAACTGCTTGGGGATCACATCCTTGTTGAATTGGATGGTGGGAATATCGGAAAACTTCAGGGCATCGATTATCCGATTCCGGTCAGCGATAAACTTCTCATTTGCGGTCATAGACTTACCTCGATAGAATTGAGTTGTTGATATATCCACTGCTCCCGGTTAGCGATAACCTCAGCGAACACGTTACGGGCAGCAATGCCTTCCCGCTTGATCTTGCCCCGGATGAGATAAGCGATCTCGGCTACGGTCAGTAGCTTCCCTGTCTCTTTATCTGTCCAAGACAGGTGCTTGCGTTCGACCCAAGCGATTAGTGGAGCGATCGGAGTCCAGGAAGGCACTTTGCCACCCAAAACGAAAAGAAATCAGGAAGGGATCATCCTCCGGCATATCTTCTTGGATTGCCCGGGTATAGTGTTCCGGTATAACAACCGAACGTACAATCTCCAGAACTAGCGTTCTATGCTCTTTAAAGATACCATTATCTCCCATATCCTTGGGCAGATTGAGTATGGCGAGCATGGCATCAATCTCGACCGGGATCGGTATCACTTGCCTTTCCTCATCAGCTCAGATAGCTCAATAGCTCTGCGACCGACCTGCTTTGCCCACATGGAAGCAAGCATACCATTGGCAGCCCGTTCCCAGTCTCCGGCAGCTATAAAAGCCAGGGTGTTGTTGAAGCCCATAAGACCACCAATACCCAAGTTGAAACACATGTTCAGCAGCACCGA
>JAUYAR010000037.1 GCA_030693415.1 Candidatus Cloacimonadaceae bacterium
CTTTAACAGTGGCATCAACTACCAAAGGTAATCTCTTTCTTCTCGGGTCCATGTGTATCTCCTCTTGATAAGTATTCTCAAGAGATAAGATAATCCGAAACCAAGACTATGCAACATTAAATATGGGACGCTCTACTAGATTACAAATATTTGAAATCCAGCCCCAAAGCAATGTTCAGTCTGTGAGTCGAATAATGCTTAAAATAGTACGAAAATCACTGTTATATAAAACAGGCGTTGAATACGGAGACTTCACAATAAACCATGTTTTAGGCTGCTCTCATGGTTGTTTGTACCCTTGTTATGCTTTTATGATGGCAAGAAGATTCGGAAGAGTGAAGGATTATGAAGAGTGGATTCACCCCAGGTTGGTAGAAAATGCTATTGATTTGTTAAAGAAGGAGTTACCTAAGTACAGAAATAAGATCAAATCAGTCCATCTCTGCTTCACAACTGATCCATTTATGGTCGGGTATCATGAAGTTCAAGAAATGAGCTTGGAGATTATTAAACTGCTAGATTTTCATGGTGTAAAATGTATCGCTCTTACAAAAGGTACCTTGCCTATCGAATTAGCTGGTTTTCAAAGAATACATGAATGGGGGATTTCATTAGTTTCTCATGATGAAAACTTCAGAGCATCGTTCGAACCATTTTCATCTTCCTATGAAGATAGAATCCTCAGTATGAACTGTTTGCATGATCAAGGATGTAAAACTTGGGTTAGTATTGAACCTTATCCAACTCCTAACATATTAGAACAAGACATTATTAAACTTCTTGAAAGTGTAGAATTTGTAGATAGGGTAATATTCGGCAGACTCCATTACAACTATTTAGTCGGTCAGTATAAGCATTATCAGGATTTTTATAATAATTCTGTTATCCAAGTTGTTGACTATTGTGTTTATCATCAGATGTTTTATCATATTAAAGCAAAGACCATAACCGAAAACAATAAGGAGAATGCATGCCTTACGAAAACTCGGCAATCAATCTTGAAACTCGTTTAGCTATAACCATTCAGGAAGAGGCAGTATAATGAATCCGATTAACGCGTTAGTGGATGATTTTTATAAATTTCTACGTCAGAAGACCACGGTCAATTTGGATAATGTTACCAACTGGACACAGATAACGACACCTTTTTTGGGCTTATTCAACGATTCCATTGAGATTTATGTGAAAAAGGAAAAGGAAAAGCTAATCCTATCTGATGATGGCGAGACCATTCACAATCTGGAGTTAAGCGGGGTATCCCTTTCTCGTTCCGCCAAGCGTAAAGATATTCTGGAGAGTATTTTGCTAAACTATGGCGTCACGCTAAACAAGGATTCCGAATTGACGATTGAAGCAAATGAAAAGAGTTTTCCACAAAAGAAATTGAATCTGTTAGCTGCAATTTCGGAAGCCAATGACCTTTACGTCTTGTCCAAGCAAACCGTGGAATCGGTGTTTAAAGAGGAAGTTCAGTCTTATCTGGAAGAACAGAGAATTATCTACACTCCTCATTTCATCTCGAAGGGAAGCACCGGACTGGAATTCACCTTTGATTTTCAAATTGCTTATTATCATACTGAGATTGTAATCAAAGCATTTAATACAGTAAATAAAATGAATTTGCCTCATTTCTTATTTACCTGGAGTGATATCCAACAAGTTCGTGAACGCCAATCAGGGAAAAGAGTAATTGGTTTGGCAATCATCAACGATACTGACCGGGAAGTAAAGTCCGAATACTTGGAAGCTTTAACCAGCAAGGAAGCAGATTATATTCTGTGGGAAAACCGTCATGCTCCAGGAAGTATTTGCAAATTAAAAGCCGTGAATGAATAACTTGTATTAAATTGGAATATGCTAATTTAAGTATCAAAAGCAGTTGTCGTCCTACAGTTCCAATGAAAGGGCGGGAATGGAGTATGTGTTCCAGAGAGTCCTATAGGATTCAGGTCTGAGTCGTATTCGATCTGATCATCTTTGATCCAAGAGGCAAGGGCTTTGATGTAACCTTGCAGCCTTCCAAACTCCCTGATTCTTTTGTGCAGTATATTCTGCAAGTCCCTGCCGGTAACTGTGCTTTTCACAACAAAAAAGAGCCGCCGGCAGGGGGCGCCGACGGCGAATCGGACAAGGATGTCCGTTGTGAGACCTAAGCAGGGAAGCTTAAATTATTTTAGTCCAAGGCTTTCAGGAAGGAGGGCAGATCAGTGCGCGGGGTCAACGGCATTGGGATTACCTCATCCTGATTCCTTTGATCTTTATCATCCTTTTTGGCTGGCTGGTTGATATTGAGACGGGTGAAGATATCTTCGATCTCTTCATCGTCGGATTTTGTTTTCGTGATTTGCGGCCCGGTGCCCGGCTGGCTGATTGGGAGCTTGGGAAAATCCAGCACTCGCTGTCCTTCGTTGCGGTTCAGACCGGTGGCGATGATGGTGACGGATACCTTGCCGACCATGTTGGGATCGATGATGATGCCCATGATGATGTTTGCGGCAGAGCCGGTCTCGTTGACGATAACGGAGGAGACTTCCTCAAATTCATTCATGATGATGTCTGGTCCGGCGGTGACGTTGATGAGCAGGGATTGGCAACCGTGGAGGTTGATATCGCTCAAAAGAGGATTATTGATAGCTGCCTTGGCTGCCATGACGGCACGGTTGTCTCCTTCTGCGGTGCCTGTTCCCATCAAGGCGTGTCCCATGTTTTGCATGATAGTTTTCACGTCCGCGAAGTCCACATTGACCAAGCCGCTCACGTTGATGATGTCCGAGACTGCCTTCGCGGCTTCAAAGAGGATGCCGTCTGCTTTGTGGAAAGCGTTGATCAGGGTCTGGTCGGCATAGATATCGCAGAGCTTGGAATTGGGGATGATGATCAAAGTATCCACATACTCGCTGAGGTTGCGGATGCCTTCCTCCGCGTTGCTGTGGCGTTTTTTGCCTTCAAAAGTGAATGGAGTGGTGACGATTCCGAGAGTGAGGATGCCCAGCTCGCGAGCGATCTTGGCGATCACGGGAGCCGCGCCGGTTCCTGTTCCGCCACCCATACCGGCGGCGATAAACACCATGTCCGCGCCCTCGAGATGAGATTTGATGTCGTCCTTGGATTCATCCGCGCTGCGGGAGCCGGTATCCGGATTGGCACCGGTGCCGAGTCCGCGAGTTAGTTTTCTGCCGATCTGGAGTTTCATCTTGGCTTTGGATTTGTGCAGATCGGTGATGTCCGTGTTGGCAGCGATGAATTCCACGCCGAAAAGATCGTTGGCAATCATGGTGTTGATGGCGTTTCCGCCGGCTCCGCCGACTCCGACGATCTTGATGTTGGTACCGATCTGTGTGGGTTTTTCGTCAAATTCGATCATTATTTCCCCCTTTATGGTTGTGTGAAGTCTTTTAGAACTTTCTTTATTTTATCGAATATCTTTAGTTTTGAGAGTCCGCTCAGCATTGAAGAGCCGCTTTTGAAATCCCTGCCCAAGCTTTCAGCATAATAGAGCATGCCCAGCGCCGTGGCGAAAGCGGGATCGTCCAGCCTGCTGATCATACCGTTGGTGCGGGAAATATCGGGAACGGAGATCTTGACGTGGAGGTTGAAGGCGTTTTCCACCACCTGGGCGATTTCCTGCAGCTTGGCGCTTCCGCCGGTGATCACGATTCCGGCGGTGATCAGTTCCGGAGTGTAGAGGTTTTTGAGCTTGTTGTAGCAAAGCGCGAGCATCTCTTCAACGCGGTGCTGGATCACATGGCTGACCAGTTGTTGAGATTTGCGTTGATTTGCGCGTCCGCTGATGCCTTCCACCTCGATCTCGCTTTTGGGATCTACTCCGGAAGCGAGCGCGATGCCAAACTGGGTCTTGATGTATTCGGCATTGGCGATCGTGGTCTTGAGCCCGATGGCGAGATCTTCGGTGACCGCTTTTCCCGCCATGGGAACGACGATGACCTTTTCCAGGGTGCCGCGGTTAAATAGCGAGATATCGCAAGTGCCGCCGCCGATGTCAATCAGGATCGTGCCGAGGCGTCTTTCATCGTCGGAGAGCACCGATTGACCGATGGCGATGTGGTTGAGGACAAAATTATCCGGATCGACCTCATATCCTGCAAGCTCGATGCATTTGCTTAGGTTTCGCATCGGAGTGACGTCCGCGAAGATCGTATAGACGCGGGCAATGAGATGAAAGCCGTTCATGTTGATCGGATTGTGGATGTCATCCTGACCGTCGATGATAAAGCATTGCGGGATGCCGTGCAGGATTTTTGAGCGTTCGAAGCCTTTTTGGATCTTGACGCTGTTTTTGGCATCGTTGATCACCTGTTCCACGTGCTCGATGCTGATCTCTCCGGGTTCGTTGGGACTCATGGTCGGAATCGAGATGCGTCCGTCACCCACATGCGTTTTGATGTGTTCACCGGTGATGTTGACGTAGATATTATCGGCTTTGATGCCGGCGATCTTTTCCGCTTCCTCAAGGGCTTTGCGGATGGTGTTTGCCACAGCTTGAATATCTTTAACGACGCCTTTTTCGATTCCTTCGGACGGAACTTCGCTGATACCAAGGATTTCCAGACGCGAATCCTTGCCCGGACGGGCTATTATCGTCCTTATAAAGGAGGAGCCAACATCCAGAGCAGTTATCGTATTGTTTTTCATTTACTTACCTTCCTTTACCACCACTTGGTTATCGAAACGCAGATCGACCAACGAATTGCGGTCGATATTGCCGTTGTCTTGAACGAACAGATAGCGTTGTAGTTGTTTGGCAATGTTATTTTCACAGGGAATTATCCGCGTTCCATATTTGGCATCGACAAGATAGATCGTGTCGTCGATAAAATAATACTCGGAGATCAGGGGGGAAAAATCAGGAGACTGGGCGCAGATATCCTGATGGATTTTGATGATGCGTTTCAGATATGGCTTTTGGAGCTTCGTGCCGCTTGTCAGTTGTTTGTTGCTCAGATAGGTAGCCACAATCGGCAGATCCTCGCGATAGATGTTGTCCGGTTTCTCCAGCACGACAGCGTCTTTGTCGATGGGAAAGAGATCACCTTCCACGCTGCGCAGATAGAGCAAGCCGCTGCGTTCTTCGATCTCACAAACGAGCGTGTGCAGCAGGCTCTTTTTGATCTTCACGTCCTTGACCCTCGCAAAGCGGAGAATCTTTTTCTCGATCTCCGAGGAGGGGATGGACAAGAGATTCGTATCCATGTAGGGATTGATGATAGCGATGATGGTGCTGTCCGATATGCTGCTATTGCCGCTGATCTTGATTTCCTGAAGATCGATCCACGGAAGGTTCACGCCAACTAAGTACGCTGCGGCGCCCACGCTGGTGACAATCACGAGCGAAAGCACGAAAAACAGGTAGTACCTGCTGTTGCCACGGCGTTTGCGGGTTTCAGTTTTCAATTCAGCACCTTATTGTTATTTATATAGTTTAGAACGATATTGGCGTAATATGAATAATCCATGCTATGTCTCTAAGTTACTAAGATTTTTATACTTACTGTTTGTGTCAACTGATTTTTGCAGCGAAGCCAATATTTCTTCACCATATTGCCAGACATTGCCAGCGCCCATGGTAACTAAGATGTCATTTGGCATCAAGATAGCCAATGTTTTTGCCACGATATCGGCGTTAGATTCAATGAGATGAACGTTGTGATGTCCGGATTGGATTGCGACATCGGCGATGAGTTTGGAATTGATGCCGGGGATCGGTTCTTCGCGAGCGGGATAGATCGGTGCCAGGACAAGGCAGTCGCAGGAAAAGAAGGCTTTGCCGAATTCCTCGAAGAGATCTCTGGTTCTGGAATAAAGGTGCGGTTGAAAGAGCGCCACGATTCGCCGGTCGGTGCTGTCCTTGAAACCTTCGAGGGTTGCGAGAATCTCGGTGGGGTGATGCGCATAATCGTCATAAATGGTGATATCCGCTTCCGTTCCCTTGAGCTCAAATCTGCGATAGACCCCGCTGTATTTGGCAAGACCGGCTTGGATAAACTCAAAGGGAACATCCAGTTCCAAGCCAATACCCGCAGCTAACAGCGAGTTTTGCACATTGTGTTTTCCGGTGACGTGCATGGAAATCCTCCCCAGTTTTTTGCCCATGTAGCTGAGGTCATATTCCGTAACAAAGTTTTGCATCACAATATTATGCGCCTGGATATCCGCTTGTCTGGAAAGCCCGTAGGTCACGATCTTTTTATTGATCATGGGCAGGATTGCCTGCACTCCGGAATCGTCCAGACAGCAGATGACGCTGCCGAAGAAGGGAACTTTGTTGGCATATTCGATGAAAGCGCCCTTGATGTCGTCCAAATTGTGATAGCAATCCAGGTGATCGGTATCGACGTTGGTGATTCCCGCGATGCAGGGAGTCAAAGAAAGGAATGAATGATCATATTCATCGGCTTCCACGACGATGTATTTGCCGGAGCCCATGACGTTGTTGGAGCCAAAGTTTTTGACCTTGCCGCCCACGATGATGGTGGGATCGAGTCCTGCGGTTTCCAGCACCAAGCCCGCCATCGAGGTTGCGGTGGTCTTGCCATGCGTGCCGGAAATGCCGATGCTAAAGCTCATACGGGTGATTTCCGCCAACATTTCAGCGCGGCGAATGACGGGAATCTTGATCGCTTTGGCGGCAACTATCTCAGGATTGTCGTCTCTGACGGCGGAGGATTTGACTACGACATCGACCTGGCTGATATTGGCGGGATCGTGCCCTTCCACGATTTTGATGCCGATTTCTTCAAGATGTTTGGTCAAATCGGTCTTTTTCAAATCCGACCCGCTGATCTCGAGTCCCTGGTTGTGGAGGAATTCGGCGATGCCGCTCATACCGATGCCGCCGATGCCGATAAAGTGGATCTTTTTAGTTCTGCCTAACATGATCTTTCTCCTTGTCGGACAAATGATTGATGAGATATTGCGCGATGTCCGCGGCATGGGTGTTTGGTTTCAATTGTTTGAAACGGGCATGGAAATCCGCCTGATGGGTGTCTATGTAAGCTATATTTTCGCAGAGGGTTTCGGTGTTCAGATGCTTTTGTTCGAGCAATATTGCCAAACCGCGTTTTTCCTGTTCTTGCGCGTTAAAAAACTGATGATTTTCAGCCGAACTGGGAAGTGGGATCAGGATCGCGGGCAAAGCTTGGTGTTCAAGCTCAGCCAAAGTCAGCGCACCAGCCCGGCAAATCGCTATTTTGGCTTTTGGGAAGAGGGAGGTAAGCTTGGTGGAGAAATCAAACATCAGTAGCCCGGTTTTGGATGAGTGTTTCGCTTTGAAGGTCGCGTAGCCGGTTTTCCCAGTCTGCCAGATGAGCTCAAAACCCATGGACTGGATTCTGTCCAGAGCTTTATCGATGGCGTTGTTGATCGCCAGGGATCCCTGAGAGCCGCCGGTGACGAGGATGATAGGTTTCGTTCCGCTTAGTCCGTATTTAGAAAAGTCAAAATCGCCCTCATCGTTTTCACGCTCCATGATCGGCACTCCGGAATCGATCAGATTTCCCTTTTTAAGGTGTTTTCTGGCTCCGGGGAAGGAAATGAAGGTCGCTTTCAGATACGGCGCAAAAAGCTTGGTCGTGATGCCCGGCAGGCTGTTGCTTTCATGGAAATAGCAGGGTATCCGGCAAAGCAAAGCAGCGAGAGCAACGGGACCGGATACGAAGCCCCCGGTGCAGAGAACGGTTTCCGCCGAGAACATTTTCAAGATCGTAATGCTCCGCAAAGTGCTGCTGAGCAGATAGAATGGAAAAAGCAGATGAGAAAGGCTGAGCTTGCGATAGAGCTTTTGCACATGGATGCCTGCAAAGGAAAATCCCGCTTCGGGTACGAGACGTGATTCCATCGAATCACGATTGCCGATGAAGAGACATTCGTGTCCGAGTTTTTGAATCCGCTTCGCGATCGCGATCGCGGGAACGATGTGTCCGCCGGTGCCGCCGCAGCCAAAGACGAATTTCATACTTGTCTCCGTTTGGCACTGATATTCAGGATCACGCCCACCGAGGCGGAATCAATGATCAAAGCGGTGCCTCCGTAGCTGATGAAAGGAAGCGTATTCCCGGTGGCCGGCAGGATGGACATCGCCACTCCAGTATTGACCAAAGCGTTGTAAAATATATTCATTGCCAACCCGGCACAGAGAAATTTCAGATATCGGCTCTCTTGGGTATTCGCGATACGGAACGCCCTGAAAAACAGCAGGCAATGCAAACCAAAGACGATCATCGCTCCGATGAAACCAAATTCTTCTCCGATAATGGTATAGACATAGTCCGTGCGCGCTTCGGGGAGATAATAGTGCTTGGCGCGTCCGCGTCCAATTCCGGTGCCGAAAATGCCTCCGCTGGTAAGCGCGGTGAGGCTTTCCTTCACCTGATATTCCTCGGCAGCGTTGGTGGGTTCGGGGCGGTTTCTCAAAAACTGGGTATAGATCATGTAGGTGCGGATGCGGTTTCCGCGATATTCTGCACCCATAGTGATGACCACGACACCCAGCAGCATTGCCGCTAAAACAAGAATTCCGACGATGCGTTTTTTTGCTCCTGCATAGGTGAGCAACGTGAGCAACGTCAAGCCTCCGATCACGAGAGTACTGAGGTGGCGTTCCAGGATGATGAGGGTGAAAGTGGCAACAGCGACGGTAAGCATCGGATAGAAGTGTTTCAAAAAGTCAAGCGGATTGGATTCAAGGAGTTGATTATGTTTTTTATCCAGATATCCGGCAAAGAAAAAGACCAAAGCCATTCTGGCAATAAAGCTCGGCTGCAAACCGATGAACCCGAGATCAAGCTGCCGTGTGGCGCCCTTAACGGTATTTCCCTGGATCAGCACGATCACCAAGAGTAGAATGGCGAAACCGACAAATGGATAGTTCAGAACCCTAAGCTTCTCAATATTGAGGTAATGCAAAACCAGGATCGCGGTCAGGACTCCGAGGGCTACGAATACAACGTGGCGGTAGAAAAAGTTCATGGAGCTCTGCATGGAAGTGATATCCAGCATCACCAAAATGCCGATCAGGCACAGCGTCAGATAGGTGAAAAAAATCACCTTATCATAACTGATGATATAGTTTTGAGCTTTATTTCTTTTCATTTTCCATGGCTATTTTGTGCACTATATCCGTGAATGTCTCGCCGCGATGCTCGAAATTGCGGAATTTGTCGAAGCTGGCGCAGGCAGGTGACAAAACGATGATATCTCCGGCGAGGGATTCCTCAAAAGCCGTCTTGATGCACTTTTCAAAATCGTTGATGCAGACCAGCGGAATCTTGCCCAACCAAGCCTGACGCATCTTTGCCTCCGTCTCACCGGTGATATAGACTTTCAGTGCCCAGGTTTTGAGCATCTCCGTGAGCACGCTGAAATCCTCGCCTTTGTCGCTGCCGCCCATCACCACACGGATGGGACGTCCGAAAGACATCAGCGCGGATTTGACCGAATCCGAATTGGTGGCTTTGGAATCGTTGTAAAAGCTTACCCCTGCGATGGTAGCCACATATTCCAGGCGATGCGTGAGCGGTGCGAATCCCACAACGCTGTCCAGGACAAGAGGAACGTTGTCGGTCAGCGCAGTCACACTCAAAAGCGATGCCATTGTATTGGCATGATTGTGGGGACCCTTGATGCTCAGATCATGGATGGAAAGACGCTGTTTTTTATTTAAATAGATAAAGACGCCGTCGATCCAAGCATCGGTATCCGGGGCTTTCTTGTCCATTGAGAAACGGAGAATTTGGGAATTGATCGCATGGATATTGTTCATGATCGGCGGAGAATCGATGTTGATCACCGCAAAATCGTCCTCAGTCTGGTTTTCGAAAATGCGGAATTTGGATTTACGATAGTGTTCAAAAGTCTCATATCGGTTCATGTGGTCTGGCGTAATATTCAGCAGCACAGCCACATCCGGCTTGAAAGTATCGATCAGGTCAAGCTGGAAACTGCTCACTTCGAGGACGATGAAATCATAGCCGGGTTGGTGGATGGGGAATCCGCAAAAGGCGTCTCCGATATTGCCGGCAAGTAGCGTTTTGTATCCCATGCCCTTCAGAATATGGTAGATAAGCGAAGCGGTGGTGCTTTTTCCATTGGAGCCGGTGACCGCGATGATCTTGCTACCCGGATCTTTGATCTGATAGCCGAATTCGAGCTCGCTGATCATGTGTATTCCGCGTTCGCAGCCTTGTTTGATGATCGGTATATTCAGCGGGATTCCAGGGCTCACGATCCATTCGTCGCATTCAAAGAGGCGTTCGCTATGACCACCGAATTCACATTCGAAATCTCCGCACAGTTCTTCCGTTCCCTCGATCTTATCCCTTGGATGCAACTCGCTGAGAAAAGCGTGTCCGCCAAACTCCTTGATCTTATAGGCAGCTGCGATCCCGCTGCGAGCCAAGCCCAAAATACCATAGCGTCGGTTTACGTCAAACATAATGTATCCTTGTCATCTTAATTTTATCGTGCTTAAGCCGAACGCCACCAAAAGGATCGCGATGATCCAAAAGCGGATGACGATCTTGGTTTCGTGCAGACCCTTGAGCTCAAAGTGGTGATGGATCGGTGCGCAGAGAAAGACCCTTCTGCCCGTGCCATATTTCTTTTTTGTGTATTTGAACCAACTGCGTTGCGTGATCACGGAAAGGGTTTCGATCACAAAGATCATGCCGATGATCATGAAAAATATCTGTTCCTGCAAGAGAACGGATATTACCGCCAGGATGCCTCCCAGCGTGAGCGAACCCGTATCTCCCATAAAGACTTGCGCAGGATAGGAATTGAACCACAGGAAACCGATCAAAGTGCCCACCAGAGCGGAGATAAAAACCGTCAACTCGCCGGCGCTGGGCAAAAACTCCAGATTGAGATACCCCGCGGCGATGAAGTTTCCCTTCAGATAAGACATCACGCCCAAACCGACTGCGGAAAAAACCAGAGTGCCGGCTGCCAGACCGTCCAGCCCGTCGGTAAGATTTACTGCATTGGAAGTGCCGACGATCAAAAACACGACGAAGGGGATAAACATCATCCCCAGTTCGATATAGGTGTTTTTGAGAAATGGAATCTGCAGGGCAGAAACGCTATCCGAATTGCCGCTGCCGTAATAGATCGCCAGCGTGAGCAATAACGCCACACTGATCTGTCCCCATAACTTGTATTTGGGCACCAAGCCCTTTTTGGATTTGACGAAATTCTTCAGATAATCGTCCAAAAATCCGAATACCCCCAGCCACACCGTGGTGAGATACATCAACAGGATGGAGCTGTTGCTGAGGTTGTTCCATAAGAGCGAGGACACCATCAAGCTCGTCAGAATGATCAGACCTCCCATCGTCGGAGTGCCGGCTTTGACGAAGTGTTTTTCCGGAACGTTATCGTCGATGATTTCCACAGCGGCATGGCTTTTAAGCATACGGATGAACCAAGGTCCCACCAAAAGAGTAAGCACCAGCGAAGTGATAAATGCCGCGATCGAGCGGAACGTCACATAGCGGAGGACGTTAAACGCGATGCTGTATCTTGCCAGAGGGAACAACAGATGGTATAGCATTTAGCCCAATCCTCTCTTCAGATGGGGGAGGCATTGCTCCAAATGGACTCCGTGCGACCCTTTGACAAGGATCACGCAGCCGGATTTGATCTCATTTATAATTTCGCTCTCGAGCATTTGGGCGACGTCCGAAAAGTGCGCACCGCCTCCCAGTTCCGCGTCAAAGTGGTAGGCACGGGATAGATTCCCGACGGTGATCAAGCGGTCAAATTTGTGCTCTGTCAGCATCGCGCCGATCATGGCATGATAGCTTTCCGAGCCGTTTCCGAGCTCAAGCATGTCCCCCAAGATAGCGAGATGCGGTTTTTCCGGATGCAGAAAGCGCCAAAACTCGATTGCTTTTTGCATGGAAAGCGGATTGGCATTATAGCAATCTGCGATCAGAATGCTCTCCCCGATGTGCTCCACTGCCATGCGTAATCCGAGATTCAGAGGTTGCCCAAGCGCTTTCCTCATCTTCTCTACCGGGATGTGGTGGTGCATGCCCAGAGCGATTGCATAGGCTGCATTTCCGATGAAATGAGGGAAGGGATAGGAAAGGGAAAAATCGCTTCCGTTCAGTTTGAAAGAGATCGATTCCTCAGCGCGCTCGATATCGGTGATCCGAAAATCCGCGTCTTCACAGTATCCAACCCCCTTGCCCTTTGCCTTGTATTCCGCGAATCTGGGATCGTCGGCGTCAAAAAGCCGCAGATCGAGTGGACGCTCAAAGAGAGCGGTTTTTTCACGATAGACCCCGTCTTCATCGATCAAAGTTTCCAGGTGCGAGGGACCGATATTGACGATGATTCCGCAATCAGGCAATATGATGTCTGCCATGACTTTGATTTCGCCGAAGTGATTGGTGCCAATCTCAAATACTGCATAGTTATGCTCGGGTTTGATCCTCCTGATGGTGTTGCAGAGCCCCATCAGGTTGTTTTCGTTTGCCAGATTTTTCAAAGTGGGCTTGTGGCTGCCAAGTATCTGCCCGACAAATTCTTTGCAGCTCGTCTTGCCGGTGCTGCCGGTGATGGCGATCTTGTAGGGATCGAACATCAACAGGTATTTCTGGCAGAGGGCGGCAAGGCAATTCATCGTAGAGTCTGTCCATTTAATTGAGAATTGAGAATCGAGAATTGAGGATTGAGAATTGAGCATTGAGAATTGATGATTCTCCATTCTTTGTTCTCGCACCACGAGGTTTGCCGGGTCTTTGAGCACATTGCCGATATAGTGATGTCCGTCAAAGCGTTCGCCCTTGACAGCGAAGAATACGGATCCGGATCTGATTGTGCGGCTGTCTGTGGATAGATAATGATATAGTTTCGGCTCTTTGTAGCCGCGTGGGTTTTCGATTGACATATTGCCGCATAGGATATCGAGCATCAGTCCGTCGATGGGGATCACGAGCTTGTCGTCATCTTCCATCAGAGTTTCATCGCTTTGAGAAAGGATCGCTCTCACTACCTCGTGGTCATCAAACACTTGCTTGACGCCCTCGATCTCCTGATAGGTCTCGTGTCCTTTTCCGCAGATTAGAACTATGTCCCCCGGTTTTGATAGCCGCAAGATGCTCCTGATCGCTTCCCGCCGGTCTCTCACGATCCACCAGGGCAGGCAGGCATGGGCTCCGCTGGTGATGTCCAGGATAATGGCATCCGGGTTTTCGCCTCTGGGGTTATCGTCACTGATGATCACGGCATCGCTGTTTTTGAGAGCCGTTTGAAGCATCAGCGGGCGTTTGCCTTTGTCTCGATCTCCGCCTGCGCCGATCAAAGTGAGGATTCTACGGTTAGCAAGGTCCCTGCAGGTTTTGAGCACGTTTTCGATCGCGTCCGGAGTGTGGGCATAATCTATGAAGATGCCGATGCCGCGGTCATTTGGTATAAGCTCAAATCTGCCGCGCACGGGCTCGATATCTTTGATGCTTGCGGAAATCTGCTTTGTTTCAAATCCCATGAGACTCAAGGTCGCAGCCGCCAATGCGAGGTTGTTTACATTGAAGTTTCCCAGCAAGCGGGATTCGATATTGATCTCGCCTTCTCGGGTTTGCAGGCTGAAACTACTGCGCTCGAAGCCGGTTTCCACATCCTTTACCACGAAATTGGCGTCGGCATGACCCAGCGAGAACGAATAAGCGCCCGCTTGGATGAGCCGAGTGTGGATGGTTTTACCAAAGGGATCGTCGATATTGATGAGCGAAACAGCTTGTTTCCGCTTCGAAGTATCGAAGAGCTTGAACTTCGCCGCGCCATATTCTTCCATGTTGGCATGAAAATCCAGATGGTCACGGCTAAGATTGCTAAACAAGCAATAATCAAATTCCACGCCGTAAACGCGATCCAGCGCCAGGGCGTGTGAGGAAACCTCCATAATCACATAACTGAGCTCGGCTTTTGCCATGCGGGCAAAAATTGAATTCAACTCGATGCTGTCGGGAGTGGTGTGATCGGTTTTATATATTTCGTCGTTGATCTGATAACCGAGGGTGCCGATCAGTCCGGCTTTAATCCCCATGCTTCTGAGGGCTTTGAAAAGGATGATCGAAGTCGTCGTCTTACCGTTGGTTCCGGTGATTCCCACGAGGCGGAAATTGCTTACCGGATTTCTGTAATATAGCTTTGCGGCAAGCGCGGCGGCTTTGCGGGAGTCACTCACTCGGATGGATGGAAGCTCGTCGTTGGATTCGGTTTCGCGGATGATCAGAGACGCGCCTTTGGCACTGGCGGCTTCGATAAAGTCATGCCCGTCATGGCTGAAACCCTTGATGCAGATAAAGATATCACCCTTTGATAACAGACGGTTGTCCGTAATCGGAGCGCCTTCGATCCGGGTGAGGTCATCAATGCCCTTGCTTTCTATAAAAAGCCCATGTTCTTGCAGGATCTTGATCAAATCCCCGATCTTCATAACGTTGCCTCTACTAAGCAGGTGGCGCGGGGAAGTATTCTTGATCCCGGTTGGATGGATTGTCTGCGCACGATCCCACTGCCTTGGATACTAAGCGCAACATTTTGGCTGCTTGCAAGCTGCAGCGCTTTTCGGAGAGTGAGTCCGCTCAGATCCGGCATGATGTCTTTGTCGATTACCGGATGGGATTTGTTTGCGCTTTTTCCGATCCGGATGGTGATTGGGTGGTTGCGATCGACCGAGACGTTTGCCTTGGGAAATTGATCGACCACGATGGATGAGGAATCCGCTCCCTCGATTTTGTATAGAAATCCATAGCGGTTCAATATCGCCTCTGCCTGGATGAGCGGCTTGCCCTTCAGATCCGGCATTTTAAGGGTCGATTGCATCAATCTTTCATTGAAGGCGAGGATCTTGCAATTTGGCATAAAGAGGATATCCTCCACAATTTTCTTGAAGGTCGGTGCCGCGCTGGTGCTTCCATAGTGAAAACCGATGGCGGGTTCGTCATAGAAGACCACAATCACCATCTGTGGGTTCTCGGCGGGAAACATGCCCACCCACACTGAATTGTATTTGCCACTGGAATAGCCGCGTGTGCCTTCGACGTTTTTCTGCGCCGTGCCGGTCTTGCCGGCGAGGCTGATATAGTCCATCTTGATATGCTTGCCCGTGCCGCGGTCCACCACTGCCTGCATATAGGTCACGATCGTGTCCGCGACCGCTTTTCCGCTAATCTGGCGCAAAACAGTTGGTTCAAACTGTTCCACGACCCTGCCGTTTTCATCCAGATAGGCATCCACGATCATCGGTTTCATAAATTTACCGCCGTTGGAGACGGCGCTGAAGGCTGCTGCGTGTTGCATCGCGGTGACGGACATCCCCTGTCCAAAGCTAACCGAGTGCAAAGTGTAGGAATCCCAATTGTCCAGCTTGCTAAACATCCCGCTGGATTCTCCGTAGAAATTGAGCCCGCTCTTTTGGCCATAGCCCAGGGAAATAAACTTTTCATAGAGCTTGACAGATCCGACGCGTTCCGCCAATCTCGCCACGCCCACGTTGCTGGATTTGGCGATGATGTCCATGCCGTTCAGCGGACCATAATAATGGGTGTCGCTAATGGTTCTGCGCCCCACTTGATAGGTGCCGCAGGGGATCAATTCGGTGGGAGTGATGGCTTTGTTTTCGATCACGGAGAGCATGGTCAGCGGTTTCTGCGTCGAGCCTGGTTCAAACATGAAAGATAGCGGGATGTTTGGTCTCACCCTCACCATGCCGGGATCGATTGTTCTGTCATCTGCCGCGACGCCTGCCAGAGCGAGGATTCTTCCGGTGTGAGGCTCCATCACGACTGCGCCTGCGTTTTTGGCGTTGTATTTGATAACGCCATCATACAGCGCGTTTTCCACGATCTCCTGGATGCTGGAATCGATCGTGAGGCGCACGCTGAGACCGTTCACCGGCTTTTTTTGATGCAGATTGGGGTAGGGAACTCTTTTCTGATTGGCGTCCACGACATATTCGCGCCAGCCGTATTCACCGGCAAGCATTTTGTCATAGGTTGCCTCCACACCGCAGATCCCTTTGAGTTTATAGAGGGATTTGCTCATCGTGGCGGGGTCGAATCCGTCCGATTCCGCTTTGACGGAACCGAGCAACCGAGCTGCCAAAATATCTTTGGAATAGATCCTGCGCATTGAAGAAAAGCTGTGAATCAAGCCCGGGAGTTGGCCTGTTTCGAAACAGCGGATGATCTTTTCCAGCTCCGATTCGCGGATGCGGTTCGTGATTTGAATGGAATTGAGGCGGTTGCCCATCCTGAGGCGTTGCAATACCTCGTCTTTTCCGATCGAAGAATTACCGCCAATTGCAGCTGCGATCTTTTGAAAGCCTTCTTCGAGGGATATACTTCGCCGCCTTGCCCAAAGGTCCACTGCAGTGCGATCGATATCTATCTGATAATGGCTGATCGAACTGACCAGGAGGCTGCCGTTGGCGTCATAAACCGCTCCGCGGGTGGGGATCAGGATTTCTTTGTGCGGAGTGTAGCGGACGCGCCGGTCGCGGGATAGATTGAAGGGATCAAAGACTTGCAGGCTGAACAGATAGACCGTCCAGAGAACCGCCACTGAGGCAAACATGAAAACCAAGAATACATATCTGGATTTCATCTTGTCAGTCCAATATCACTTGCACTTCTTTGGCGATCGCTTTGGAAGCGATCAGATCGACGATGCAATAGTTTCCTACTTCCTGTTGAGCGCCGGGTTCGTGGATATAGATGATTTTTCCCTGTTGCTGCCGGGGCACGAAATTGCCTAACTCGATACGGACGAGGCTGGCGATGTGCTTGCCGCTGCGCAGATCATCATGTTCGACCCACATTTCCGTGTTGATGTTTTTTTCCGCGGCTTGTGTTTTTTCCAGAGTGGAAAGCAGGCGGGTATAGCCTAATACTTTGTTCGCGTTCCAGAAATTGAAAAACACGGCAAATACCAAAACAATAATCAGGATGATCGATCTTCCTCTCATGATTCCCCCATGATCTTTTCCGCTGCCCTCAACTTGGCGCTGCGGGAGCGTTTGTTGGTTAAAACTTCGTTTTCGTCCGCGCAGAGCGGGTTCTTGGTCAATATTTTTAGGCTGCGTTTGTGTCCGCAGATGCATTTGAGTGCCTGCGGAGGGCATTTACAATCCAGCGCGGCATCGCGAAAAATGTTCTTTACGATTCTGTCCTCAAGGGAGTGATAGCTCATGACCACGATCCTGCCTCCGGGCGAGAGCAGATGGATCGCGTCCGTCAATGCGGGGCTGAGGACTTCCAATTCACGGTTCACATGGATGCGTAGGCTTTGAAAGATGCGCGCCTTGGTCTTGAGCGATTCCTTGCTCCCTATTCCAGCGACGGATTCGATCACGCGGGCAAGCTCTGTGGTGCTTTTGATCTCTTTTGCGGAGCGATAGGTCTCTATCGCTCTGGCGATTCTGCCGGAGTGCTTTTCTTCACTATAGTTCCAGAAAATGTGGGTCAATTCGCGCACCGGAAGTTTGTTCACTGCGTCGAAGGCGCTGGTCTCCTGTTCGCGGTTCATGCGCATATCCAATTCCGCGTCGGTGTCAAAGCTGAAACCCCGTCTGCCATTGTCCAATTGATGGGAGGAAACTCCCAGGTCAAAGAGTATTCCGTCGATGGAGGGGATCTTTCTCAGTGCCAGTTCGCTGCGTAGGTTTTGGAAATTGGCATGGATAAATTCCACCCTAGCCCGATGGGCTTGTAGTGTGGTATGGGCATGCTCGATGGCTTCGATATCCTGATCAAAAGCAAAGAGCCGGATCGAAGGCTCGTGATCAAACATCGCCGAGCTGTGTCCACCACCGCCCAGAGTGGCATCAACATAGATCCCGGCAGGCACGAGCCTGAGATACTCCACGCACTTGTCTGCCATCACGGGTTGGTGGTATTTGCTCATAATTACTGATAGTGTTTGGTGCTAAATTTCTTGCGGTGAATGTCTTTCTTGTCTCTGAGGACTTCCTGGAATTCCTCAGGATTCCACAAGGTGATATAGTGCAGCTCGCCTTTGATGATCACTTTGTCCGTGATATTGGCATCGATAAGGAGTTGCTCGTAGATGCGAATCCTACCTGGTCCCTCAAGTTCCTGCTCTGTCATCGCAAAATCTATCATCTGGGTGCGCAATTCCTGGTCTTCCTCACCTCCAGTGGCGAGACGCTCCAACCTACTGTACCAGCAATCCAGCGGATAGATCGCGATAGTGTTATTTGGTCCCAAAGTCACCACCACGGTCCGGTTTGCTTCCGCGGCAAATTTCTTCTTGAAAGCCGCGGGAATGATCACGCGCTGTTTGTGGACGGAGTTTTCAAAGTATCCGGTAAACTGACCTGACATACTGACGACCTTTAATTTTCATTTAGTCCCTTTTTTCTATAACTTCAATACTATCGATAACATAATCAACGCTATAACTGAGTTTTTTTGACTTTTTTTGACATATTCTGAGATACTGTGGTGCTTATATGACATACCATGTTTTATGTCAAGCACAAAATGATTTTTTTTCATTTTTTTTGAGATTTCTTGAATTTTCTCGGTTCTGAATCGCCGGTATCCCCGTCTACGAAGGCTTTTTCGCCAACGCCAAGTTTGACAAATAATGATGACATATCTGGTAAAATCCCAGATTCCACACCCTCATTCATACACAATAGTTTTGCAAAGTGCAAAATCACATGAAACGCTACCTCATGGAACGCCGACGTCCCCGTCGGCGACAGCAGCAATGAACCTGACACATCCACCAATTTCGTAAACCGATCCACAAATCTGTTGCTGATCCACAATCTGTAACTGATCCTGCGGACCCGAACCGACGGGGACGTCGGTAGTTCCATAATCATGGAGCGCCGACGTCCCCGTCGGCGACAGCAGCGATGAACCTGCCAGATATGCTCAAATTGAGTACTTTTTCATCATGCTCCAACATCTAAAAGATATAAATCCGCGTAGAGCTGGATTTTGCCTATATAAAAAAAAAGAGCCGCGGACGCGGCTCTTGCGGGTAGTGACCGGACAGGTTATCCTGCTTCCTCGATCGTTCCCATCCTTCTCAGTGGGCAGGCACTCAGGATGGTTCACGTTTCACATTAAAATCAGCTTCCCTTTTTTGGCAAGTTCTTTTTCATCTCTTCTATCACCCTATCGGCTAATATGGCAATATAATGAGATACATCTTTGTGAGACGCGATACCTTTACAGTGGAAGGTTTTATTATTGCCGGATATCCTTGCGTTGGAATGGTAGAGTACGATAGTGCAGGCATGAAAAAGGAGCTGCCGAAGCAGCTCCTTTTGATATTATTTGGACAAAAGCATCTTTCGGATGGAGGCATAATCCCCGCTACGGAATCTGTAATAGTAGATGCCGCTGGCAAGAGCTCTGCCGCCAGAGTCTCTACCGTCAAAGTTTATCAGGTAGTGCCCAGGGCTTTCGTGAATTCTTTCATAGGAGCGCAGCTTCTGACCACGGACGTTGAAGATATCAAGGCTGACATATCCAGCTTTGTGGATGCTGTATCCGATCGTTGTATTGGGATTGAAGGGATTGGGATAGGCTTGCCTTACTTCGGTGACCAAAGGGATATTTGGGATGCCGTTATCAGTGGAGGCAGTAGTTATATGGATCGGTCCATGATACTGTGTCCAGCCGTCCATGTCCATGCTTTGCAGCCAATAGTAATAGATTGTTCCCGCTTCGGTTTCGCTGTCCGTGAAGCTATAGCTTTGCTGCTGGGAGGTGTTGGTAGCGAGGATCAGCGGAGAAACCATGATCGCTGAATCGAGTTGATCGCTATCGTGCCTGTGCAGATAATAGCCCAAGGCGCCGCTTTCCGTCTGAGTGACCCAATCCAGCCGCACGTAGTTCTGGTTGCTGAGTACCGCGTTAAAGGAAGATAGCGTCACTGGGAGTGTGCTGTCCTGGTTGTTTGGAAACGCGAGGATCAGGTATTCACCCGCTTTCGCGGTAGGGATGGTGATGGCGAGCGAACTGTTTGTCCACGAACCGGTGTTGGTGATCAGGTTCCAGCCCCCGCCTTCTCCGAGGAGGTAGGCAATCCTGTTCGGCACAAAACCCAGGTTGTGGATCACGTTGATCGTGCTGCCGGCAAAGCTCCCTCCATAGAAACTGAGGCAAAGCCCTGCCTCCGGCAGATTTACTTCCGGTGGCGCGTAGGATGTTTTGACGATGATGAAATCAATATCACCGCTCAGATTTGTTACCGTGATCTGTGGAGATAAAGGATTGGACTGAGGATCATTGACAGGTGGTGGGGAGACAGAGACTGATTGATTGATTACCACTGCCGCGTCGCTCTGAGAGCCAATGATGACCCTGATGTTATCCACGGCAATTGGAGGTTGAGTCCCTGCGCTATTGTCGTTGAACCAGGTAAAAACGAGACGTTTTGTTTGTCCCGAAGGTGCTGTCCCCAGGTCGATGGTGTCTTCCTGCCAGGTGTTGTTCAAATTGTAGAGAGTGCCGATCTGCCCCGATCCAAGCTGAGTTCCGGCTACGGGAGCAATCGAAGGATCGACGAGATAGACCTTCATTCCGTCAAGAGTGGTTTGTCCGTTGCCTTTCCAGGCAAAGCGAAGCTTGAAACCTTCGGTCGAGGAGGGAAAAACGATGCGCTGATATAAATGGGATACCGATGCATTGGTCAAAGAGTATGCATTGGAGGTTCCAGCGTTGTTGCTGATATATGCGGACTTGATGCCGGTGTGAGAAATTGCATTTCCGGTCTCCCATATATTGGTCTGTGTGCCGTTCACGGTTTTCCACCCGTTCCATCCAGCTTCAAAGCCTTCTGCGAAGGGTGCTGTCAGATCCCCTTGATAAAGTGGAAACGTGATATGATCGATCCAGGCACGATCGCTATTTGAAGAAACGGTGCCATCCTTGGAATATGTCCAGCTAAAAGTCCTGGCCCCTGCTGAAACCGCATAGCTTTGCATCGCCCATAGCCCGGCGCCGGACCATTGCCCTTGCTGGATTCCGTCGATAAAGAACCGGAGATAATCATAGCTTGCTTCGGAGGAAACTCTTTGATAGAAAGTAATGTTGCCCGCCTGAGCTACATCAAGCTGGATGGATAAGGATGAGCTCTGATTGTGGGTGATCGCTCCCGAGCCGGCTGCATAGTTTCCATAGTATTTTTCCACGGTTTGGGTTGTCCATGGTAGATTGCCGGAATGTGTCCAGTCCAATGTATTGAAATTGTTTGTTTCAAATCCCTCGTCGGCGGGATATAGCAAATTGACGATGATCTGAGCAGCAGTTATGTTATTGTCATTATCGATCGCCTTTGCCACGATCGTATGATTTCCCAAGCTTGCTCCGCCGCTGTTCCAAAACCATGAATAGGGGGCGGAGTAATCGATAAAAACCGGTGTCGGCGAAGCATCGAGATAGAACTCGACCCTTACGACACTCCCCGGAGCGGGATCCTGTGCATTGACCAAGACATTGATCTGATCACCGATGATGAGCTTTTCGCCGGTGAGCGGTTGGGTGATTACACACGTCGGAGGGTTTAACTCGATCAATGTCAGCGCCGCGTTTGCGTTGATCATGCCATATCCTGTGAAGCGATCCCATCCTGCACCGCCATCGATGGTCATATCCGTGGCGGAACTTGTGAGCACTGAACGAATCTGGGCAGGAGTGAGTGACGGAGACTGAGATTTGAGCAATGCGGCGACTCCGGCAACGTATGGCGTGGCGCAGGATGTGCCATTGAACCACATATAATAATCCGTGGTGGAATATCCCGTCGCACCTGAAATATCGGTGGTGGGGAGAATCGTGGGAGCGGTGATATCCACCGATGCCCGATGATCCTGAGGTTCGGACGTTTTACAGTAGATCGATCCCCACCATGTTTCACCGTCGGATGAAGTATAGCTCTTTCTCTGTGCAGTGGGACTGGCAGCCGCGACACTGATCACGTTGGGGTGATTGGCGGGATAGTTCACAAAATCCTGAGTCGTGTTTGAGGAGCTATAGTTTCCGGTTGCGGCAAAAATACACACACCCTGATTGTAGGCATAGGCGATGGCATTGTCCGTAGCGGAATCGTATCCGTAGGAAACATAGGCGCCCAGACTGAGGCTGACGATGTGGGCACCGTTGTTTGCCGCGTAGGTGATCGCGTTGGCTATCGCGGTAAAAGTCATTGTCCCTGCTGAGTTTGCCACCTTCAAGGGCATGACGCTGCTGCCACCGGCAATTCCAGTAACGCCGAGACTGTTGTTTGCCCTTGCCGCTGCCACTCCGGCACACGCGGTTCCATGTCCCTTTTGGGAACTGTCGTCCATCGGATTATTGTCGTTATCCCCAAAATCGTATCCAGTCACCAGGCGCAAATCGAGATGCGCGGTATCCACACCGGTATCTATAATAGCGATGATGACCGCGGCGCTGCCATATCCCTGTGATTTGTCCCAGGCAAGCTGTGCGCGGCTGTCAAACCCGATCGTTCCCACTCCGGGACCGGAATGGCTGCCGCTTTGATACACGGGAAGCTGCGCGGTGTTGTTGTGTCCCCAGTTATTTGGGTAAAACGTATCGTTTGGAACCGCAGTGCTATAGGCAAGGTATTCCAAAATGGCGTCCTCGACATAGCGGTTGGCTTTGAAGGACGCAATTGCAGCTGCGACATCTGCTTTTCCATCCAACAGGATGACGAACCAGCGGTCAAAACCGGTGTTCGATTCCCAAGTTTGGTCATCTACTCTGCGATGGGCACGAATGATCCTTCTGCCGCTATAGCGGGCGAAAAGCTGATCCAGTTCGTTGATTCCAAAGCTGCCGGCTTCAGCGTAGAGCCCTTGCGGAAGCGAAGTTCTTAGGATGGCATCGGAGCTGAGTTTGATCTTGATTCTGTCTTGGGCAAAAAGCGGTTTCTCTATATTTTCACCCGGTAGCGCGTCTGCGCAGAGTAAACCAAAGGTGAAGAATATAGTCACAAGTAATAATAGTGTCGTTTTCATGGCAGATCCTTCATGGGTATCAATTATTCTTTAAATGGGAGGAAATTAGGGAGGGGGATATTTGTCAACCACAAAGTTCAAACAATGTTGTTTTTGTGGGTAAAAGATGTAGCGCAGCATGCCGATGCTGCGAAGGTGGAAAGGTGGAACGCCGAATCTCATCTCTCTCCTCTTCCACCTTTCCATCCTCACATTCAAGATAAATCCTTGACAATAATCATGGATGAGAGAGTTGTGTTTCAGAGAGCAAAATGATTTCGAGAGGAAGTGGAATGAACATGTATCCCAAACCCCGCAAAAAATCCGTCCTGCCGGTAGATTACAGGAATAAGATACTGGTTGCGGCGATTAAGGTCTTTGCCCAGAAGGGCTTTGTAGCCAGCACGATGTCCGATGTCTCGATTCACGCCAAGGTCGGCATCGGAACGCCTTACAACTATTTCCGCAACAAGGACGACCTCCTTCTTCAATGTATGAAAAAAACCATAGAGGACGAGATTCATCAGATCAAAGACCTTAGCAGCAATGTTCCGGACCCCGTGGATAAGCTGCAAACCTTTTTCCAAAAACACACCGAACTGATGATGAGCAAGCCCTATATCGCCAGGTTTCTTGTGGTGGAGCTGCGCCAAAGCGAAGGTTTTTACAAACGCAACCCAAGCTACAATCCGATGAACTATTACCTGGACTATGTGCGCGGAATCTGCAAAGAAGCAATGGAAACCGGACGTATCCGCACCGTCGATCCCGACGCCTTGTCCTATATGATCATCGGTGCGATGGATATGATCCTCACCCAGTGGTTGATCAGCGGCAAGACCATGGACATGATGCCTTTGACCGGTAAGATCCGTAATATCATCGAAAACGGGCTCTTGCAATAGGATGCATAATCCTCGCTCGCTTGAGTCTTTCACGATTTCGACATTAGGGCTGAGCACCTCTGTTCTCCTACTGATGTGCATAGCCGCGAGTGTGTTAGGGGCGGTGGACATCCCTGTCTTCGTCTCTTTTGATTCTGATAACCGGGTGGATTGGTTCTATGAACGCGAGGAAAAGCAAGTAAGCTGGGACGAAAAGTATCTGCTCCGTTTCGGCATCGACGATCTGAAGCACAAACAGCTCGGTTTTGATCTCGGCATGATAACCAGCGCCAATTTCATCGAACAGCAGGTTCTCCTCGATCACATCCGTTTGTCCTACATGGAGGGCAAACACAAACTGGAAGCGGCAAGCGAGGTTATCGGTTTCGGCGAGGATTACATCCTGCAGGATCTGCTCTTGACCGACCCCCGCTTTGACGGATTTCTCTTTCGGGAAATGCGGTGGAATGGACTGTGCTATTCATTTTCCCGCAATTATCTGGAAACGGGAATCGGCATCGGGGGTAACATCCACAACCAGGCAAGCGCCAAAGCGCAGCTAATCTTGAGCTTGCATAGATTGCAACTACGCCTTGCCGCGCGCACTGAAACATTTGATTCCCATCACTACGAACCAGCTTTCACGTTATCCTTGGGAGCCGATATCGATATTAAGCGGATTCGATACAAGACGGATACGGTATATAGCGGCATCTGGTTCTTCAAATCCGGCGAACCAAAGGAATTGTATCACATCAGCCAGATTGATCTGCCATTGAAGGAAAACAACTGCCTCTACAGCGGAATCGTTTATGAAGACATAGACATCTATTCAAGCCAAAACGTGGAGCTGTTTTTGGGGGGAAAGGCATACTTTGGCAGACTCGGCATCATTCCCTGGTTTGATCTCAGACAACTCACGGACGACCAAATCCTCAGCGCCAATCTCAGATGCGACTGGCAATTTTATCCCTCCGGCAGGATCGGTATCTATCTGAAACATCTGGACGTATCCAATGGAACAAAGCATGCGACGATCGGTCTGCAAAGCTCGCTGCGCTTTGATTTTTAGCCTGCTGCTGTGCTTGGCAGGTTGCAGATTCATTTCCGAGGAAAGAGCAAAAAGTCCGATTATCGTCTTCACTTTTGATGACGCGCATGTCAGCATTATTCGGCATGGGTTTCCGATCCTGAGCGAATATGGCTTCCGCGGCACGAACTTTGTGAATTCCGGCAGGATCGGCAATCCCAACCGCATGACCTGGGATGATTTGCGGACTCTCGAACACATCTATGGATGGGAAACAGGCGGGCACACCATGAACCACGAAGATCTGCCGGAAATCAGCTTTGCCGAAGCGGAGACCACCATCAGGGACGACTATCGCAACCTCGTTCAAAATGAATTGAATCCGCGTTCCTTCGCACTTCCCAAGGGAGCATGCCCACAGGAATACTATCAGATCATTCTGCGCTACTACAAAAATATCCGCAATAGCAGCGACTTTGCCATGCAGGCTCCGGTGAACCGTCTGGCATTGGGATATCTGCCTTTCCTGGGCGAGTGGACGGCGGCGCAAATCAAAGATCGGATTATGCGCGGTATCGCCAACCGCGAAAGCATCATCATCATCGGATTTCATCACATCGAAACTCCGGATGCGCCCACCTATGATAATTGTCCCACGAGCGAATTGCGGGAAATCATGCGTTTTGTGAGTGAAAGAGGCTTGCGCGTGCTGCCTCTGGCGGAAGCGATCGAAGAATTGTGAAGATTTTACTTGTCAAATGACCTTCATCTAAAAAAGCTGGAATAATCAGAATAATACTATAGAGGATACAATGAAGCTATCGCAGCGCGCAATCGAGATACAGGCATCACCGATCCGCAAGCTGATGCCCTATGCCAACAACGCAAAGAAAAGAGGGATAACGGTTTATCATCTCAATATCGGCCAGCCGGACATCCCTACTCCCCCGGAAATGATCCGCGTCTATCACGAGTTTTCCGAAAAAGTGCTCGCCTACGGTCCTTCACAGGGCTTGGACGTCTATCGCAAAGGCTTGGTGGAATATTACGGGAAAAACAGCATCCCGCTTGAGGAAAACGACATCCTAGTCACCACCGCGGGCAGCGAAGCGGTCACTTTTGCCATGCTTGTCGTCTGTGGCGTGGGCGATGAGATCATTGTTCCCGAACCTTTCTATACGAACTACAACGGCTTTGCATCGATGACGGGCATCACCATCAAACCGCTCACCACCTATGCCGAGACCGGTTTCCAACTTCCAGATAACGACGCCATCGAAGCTGTTATCGGCACAAAGACCAAAGCAATCATGATCTGCAACCCCGGCAATCCCACCGGCACGGTCTATTCCAAAGAGGATATCTTCCGTCTGGCTAGTCTGGCGAAAAAGCACGGACTCTATCTGATCTCGGACGAGGTCTATCGCGAATTTGTCTATGACGGAATGACCCATACCAGCATCTTGCAAATACCCGGCATCGAGGAACATGCGATCATGGTGGACAGCGTTTCCAAACGCTACAGCGCCTGTGGAGCGCGCATCGGTTGCATCGTTTCGCGCAACAAAGCTTTGATGGACGCAACGCTCAAATTTGCCCAGGCAAGGCTGTGTCCGCCAACGGTGGATCAGCTTGCCGCCAATGCCTGCGTGGCGCTTGGTGATGAATTCTTTGTTCCTCTGATCGGCGAATATCAAAGACGCAGAGACTTGGTTTACAATGAACTCATCAAGATTCCCGGCATCGTCTGCGTGAAACCGGAAGGCGCATTTTACATCGTCGCCAAGCTGCCGATCGAGGATGCCGAGGACTTTGTTATCTGGCTTTTGGACAAGTTTCAGATCAACAACGAAACTGTGATGACGGCGCCCGCAGAGGGTTTCTATGCCACTCCCGGCTTGGGCAGAAACGAGCTGCGCATCGCGTATGTATTGAACGAAAACGACCTGATGGCGGCGATGAATATCTTCCGCCTGGGCTTTGAAACCTACTGCAAAGAAAAACAATCGTGAATAAATCCTAAACTCATGCACGAGAGGTGAGCAATGAAAACCAGATGGAAGATATCTCCCTATCTTTATATTCTACCGGCTTTCGGGCTGCTGTTTCTGTTTCGACTGATTCCGATTCTCATGTCTTTTTTGATCAGTTTCTACGATTGGGGAATCACCGGCACCGGCAAGTTCATCGCCTTTGACAACTATGGCACGATGTTCAAGGACCCGGTGTTTTGGAAATCGCTCATGAACACGTTTTGGGTAGTGATTTTCATGGTTCCCGCCAGCATCGTCTTTTCCCTGATTTTTGCCGTGCTGCTCAATCAGATCAAACGCCTCAAAGGGCTTTTTCGAACGATCTACTTCCTGCCCTTCGTGACCTCGCTCGTAGCGGTCTCCATCGTGTGGAAGATCATCTATTCGGAGCAGTCCGGACTGGCAAACAGCTTTCTGGGTCTCGTCGGAATCGCTCCACAGAAATGGCTCTCCGAGGCGCGCGGCATCTTCGATATCTTCTTTTCCGGCATAGGCATATCGCTGCCGGCTTGGATGCACGGTCCGTCCCAGGCACTTTTTGCGATCATCATCATGACAATTTGGAAAGGTTTGGGCTACAACACGATCATCTATCTTGCCGGACTTCAAAACATCCCCAAGGACTATTATGAAGCTGCGGAGATCGATGGCGCCGGCAAGCTCAAACAGTTCTTCCGCATCACTTTGCCATTGGTCTCCCCCACCACCTTTTATGTGCTGCTGATGACCACGATTGTCTCATTTCAGACTTTTGCCCAGATCTATCTGATGACGGACAAGGGTGGACCATTGAATTCGACCAAGCTGATCGTCTATTACATCTATGAAAAGGGGTTTGACACTCTGGATATGGGCTATGCCAGCGCGGTGGCGCTATTCCTCTTCGTCCTGGTATTGGGGCTTACGCTATTCCAGAGACGCCTTGAGAAAAAGGTCAACTACTAGGAGGAGGGCACCATGAACAAAATGATAAGAATGACGATCATCTACACCTTCCTCACGATCTTTGGGCTCTTTATGATCGTGCCCTTCATCTGGATGATCTCTACTTCGCTGATGACGCAATCCGAATTTAACAAACACGATTCCATCTTCATTCCCAAGGAAGAATATCACGTCTGGCACAATCAGAATAAGGATCAGCGCATCATCTTCGTGACCACAAAGGGAGACAGCGCGATTGTGCACATCCTGAACAAAGATCATCAGATCGAGCGGGAATATGTATCCGTGCTTGCCAAAGATGTGGAACTGATCAAAAAGGTGCCTTCCCTCAATTGGGGAAACTTTATCAAGGCATTTAAGAAAGTGCCTTTCGCCACCTATTTTGCCAATACCTTGTTTGTCTCCTTTCTATCGCTGATCGGCGTGCTCATCACATCGCTTTTGGCGGCATACGCTTTGGCGAGGATGGAGTTTCGAGGCAGGGAATTTATCTTCGTGCTTTTCCTGAGCATGTTGATGGTGCCGGAACCGATCTATCTGATATCTTCCTACGTGCTGCTGGATAAAATCAATTGGCTGGATACCTATAAAGCGTTGATCGTTCCCTGGTGCGTGAATATCTTCACCATTTTCCTCTTCCGCCAGCACTTCAAATCCCTGCCCAAGGAGCTTTTCGATGCCGCCGCCATCGATGGTTGCAGCACCTTCGGCATGCTTCGCCGGATTATTTTGCCGCTTTCCAAACCCATAATCGCCACCGCGTCGATCTTTTCGTTGATTGGATCCTGGAATAGCTTCATGTGGCCATTAGTGATGACCAACCGTCCCGAACTGCGCGTTTTGCAGGTGGGCTTGAGCTATTTCAATCAGGAAGCTTCCACCCAGACGACTCTTTTGATGGCGGCTTCCACTTTCAGCATCCTGCCCATCCTCATCCTCTTTATCATCGCGCAAAAACAGATCATCGCCAGCAGTGCCAAAGCGGGCATGAAAGATTAGAGCTTTTGGAGTATAAATGAATAAACAAAAACTGGATCTGAAAAAGATCAAGGAACTCGCCCAAATGGGCAAGATACCAGCTACCACGGGAAAAGAATACCAGAAACCCCGGCCCCGCGTCCCGATTGACGATGCGGATCTCAGACCCTGCGAATTGGTGAAACCCAAGATAAACTGGATCGCCGCGGGCATTGTCTTCTCCCTCACGTTGATCGTCTATATGCTCACTCAGGCACGCACATTGTCCTTTTGGGATTCTGGAGAATATGCCACCTGCATCAGCATCCTCGGTGTGCCCCATCCCCCCGGAAATCCTTTCTACATCCTCTTTGGCAGAGCCGTCGTAGCATTGTTTGGAAGGGGTTTTTCCCATGCCGTGATCGCGGCATTTATTTCCGGAATCACTTCCGCGTTAGCGGTGATGTTTACCTATCTGATGACGGTGCAGCTCGTCAGCATGTTTCGCATCAAAGCCTGGGAAGCGATGTATGCCGGGATCGTGGCGGCGTTTTTCACCGCTTTTTCCTTCACTTTCTGGATGAACGCGATCGAGGCGGAGGTCTATGCCGGGCTTGTTTTCTTCGTCAATCTGATTATCTGGCTCATTCTTTACTGGGTGCAAAAATCACGTGATATGAACCGGCAAAACATCCTGCTCCTAATCCTCTACCTCTTTTTCCTGGGTTTCTGCGTGCACCAAACAGCTTTGCAGATCGCTCCGGCGGTGCTTTTTATCGTCATCTATCCTCTCTTGCGCGGCGGCACCACCAAAAGTAGTTTCTGGCCCAAAGTCATTGGCTACACGATCGCCCTCCTCTTTGGTTATATCATCTTCGGACGGATCGGAAAAGGGTTTGGCATTGATGACTTTGACAAATGGGGCTTTGCCTTGGTTGCCTTTTTACTGCTCTATATCGAGCTCAGGGACGTCATCGACCGCCGCGTTTGGTGGATCGGCATCGGGCTTGTGCTTGTCGGTTTGTCCTCACATCTGTATCTGATGGTGCGCGCCAGCGATAGACCCTTCATCAACGAAGGACACCCCAGCACCATGTCGATGTTCAAAGACTACGTGTTGCGCAAGCAATACGGAGAGACCTCGTTTTTTGTCCGCCGCGGACATTTCATCAAAGACCAGCTCGGCTACCATTTTCTCCGCTATTTCAATATGCAGTGGTTCAACGCGGAAATGCTCTCCAAGTGGCTGAGCGTTCCGGCAAACCTGATCAACTCGATCGGAACCGCTATCGTCGCTCTGCTGGGTCTATTTGGAGCTATCTTTCATCAGCGCCGCAACCGCCATAGCTTCTACTATTTCTTGTCGATCATGATCGTCACCACCATCGTGATGGTCTTCGTGATGAATCTATCGGATGGCGAAGTGCGCGACCGGGACTATTTCTTTGTCGTAGCCTATAACATGTGGGCTGTCTGGCTGGGCATCGGCGCCCTCGGCATACTCTATCTCTTCAAGACCGAGATGCCGAAATACATCCTCGCGGGCTTGATTCTGATCCTGCCTCTCATCAATTTCGTATCCCAATATCACGTGCATGACCGATCCAAAGAGTTCATCGCGCTCGACTATGGCGTCAATTTCCTGAACTCAATGGAGGAAAACGCCATCATCTTTACCAATGGAGACAACGACACCTTCCCCATCTGGTATGCCCAGGCGGTACATGATCCTTATGCCAAAGAGCATGTCTATCCGGCAAAAGATGTCTATCCATATCCCGCGGCACTGGAATCGATCAAGAGCGCCATGGACTTCAAGACCAAAAACCTCCGCGGCATCCGCAAGGACGTTTCCGTGGCGAATCTGTCGTTGCTGAACACTCCCTGGTACATCAAACAACTGCGGGACAAGGAAGGCATCCTTTTCAACTGGACGGATGAGCAGATTGACGAGCTCAGACCACGCGAGATCACTCAACCGTTGACGATTTCCGCAGGAGCCGCGGCACCCGATATGCGTTTCAGGGTCGATTATGAAAAAAGCCCCCCCTGGCGACAAAACGAACCAGTCTATCGGATCTCGGACCTCGCCGTCATGCAGATCATCAAAGCTAACTTCGGCAAGCGCCCCATCTATTTTGCCGTCACCTGCGAAAGCTACATCGGTTTTGACGATTATCTGCGCAACGAAGGCATGGTCAGCCGCCTCACTCACGTCAAAACGGACGAAGACGTCGCCGTCGAAATCAACCGTCTGCTGAACAATATCGACAAGGTCTATGAATATCGCTCCATCCTCGATGACAAGGTATATAAAGACGACAACATGCGCCGCCTGGTCATGAACTATGGATCCGGCTACGTTCGCGCTTCCACCTGGTTCATTAAAAAACGGGAATTTGAGAAAGCGAAACATTATATCGACAAAGCCCGCAAATTTGTCACCGACGAGATCCGCCTGATCGATTTCCACGTTCGCTACAATGCCGGCACCGGAAATTGGACGGCGCTGGACAAGTTCATCGAGGACAACGTTTTCAGACACAGCGACGGCTGGCGCATCTACCTCTCCTACGTGATGAGCTATCTGATGGACACCTATCCGGAAAAAGCTATGTCCTATTTCCGCAAAGGAATGCTCCAATATCCCGACCAGGATTACATGGCGGCCTTCACCTCCCATTTTGCCAAAAACACCGGCAAACAAGCAGAGGCGATCGCAATGTTTGATTCCATCCAACCCCTGATCAGATATGACCTGAGCAAACACAAAGCGTTCCTGATGCAGCGTCAATTACCCAGCACAAATGATTCGGATATGTTTGAATGATCCGGTGATGGGAAGCATCTTCGGCAAGCAAGCCATGTGCAATCCGCCTCTTGCATATAACAAGAGCCTTCCACAAGAAGGTTCTTGCCTGAGTTTAACCGGCTTTACGCCACCGGGGCACGTCCACATCCTTCATTCACGGGCGCTCGCTAAAGATGCTTCACATCGCAAATTATATTCAGTTTCCAGCCTTCTGCCAAACTCTTTTTCTCTTACCCTATGTATATACCGTCCTGCGGAAAAGAACCGACGGGGACGTCGGTGATTCCATAATCACATGAAACGCTACATCATGAAACGCTACATCATGGAACGCCGACGTCCCCGTCGGCGACAGTCGCGAGGAACCTGTCACATCCACCAATTTTGTAAACCATCTACAAATCGGTAACCGATCCTGCGGAAAAGAACCGACGGGGACGTCGGTAATTCCATAACATAAACCGCTACGACAAAAACATTGTGCTGATTGCCGAACTTGCCAAAGATAACCAAATTGAATACTTTAACATCATGCTCCAACATCTAAAAGAAATAAATCAGCTTAGAGCTGGATTTTGCCTATATAAAATAAGAAAGAGCCGCTTTAGCGGCTCTTTCCGGATGATCAACGACCTTCCTTCTGTCTGACCAGTTCCCATCCATCGCAGTGTGAAGGCACTCAGGATGGTTCACGCTATACAATATAATCTGCATGTCCACTTTGTCAAGCTTTGATTTTCTTTTTCGGTTTCTTAAGGCGTCGACACAATATTCAACATAACCATAATAAAACTGAAAAACGCTGCTCAGCTTTGACTTAAAACTCAGCCTGTCAAGAATTTAGTGCTTTTGCCAAGGTCTGCGCCGGAGTTTTGGGTTAAAGTGAAGTCTCAGCTAAATTGAGGCGTGAAATTCATAGATTGGCAGACTGATAATTAAGGGGTTGAAGCTTGAATCTCAGCATCTTCCAGATCCGTAATTCTGGTTTTAACTCAAAATAAGCCCTTTATCATCAGCGGGTTATGTCAATTCTTTTTAGGGCTTATTTTGAGTCAAAACTGAACGCGAGCTAAATCTTATCCTTTTGTGATCCTTTTTGTGGGGATTTTTTCGTATCCGCAGCATCGGCATGCTGCGCTACTACTTGACAGCGTTAATCAAGCCTTAATCAAGCGTTAATCAAGCGTAATAAAACTAACGCTTGATTAACGCTTGATTAAGGCTTGATTGACGCTGTGGGACGGTGAGGGATAGTGCAGCATGAACTGATCTGTTAACTGGTGATCTGTGCACTGGTGATCAATGAACGGGTGAACGGGTGAACTCGCTAAAAGCGCAGAAAGCTGATTTTGCCTATTTGATCAAATCATTCGCGGTCTTAAGTATCCCGTGCGTTAGTCACGCATTCATCGCAGAGGCGATAGCGGCAAAAGCGATAGTAGATCTCGATCAAGCCTTGCTGGTGGATGGATTTGCCGAGGGCGAGCTTGATCAGATTGGGGTTGGTGTGATTTGCCATGAAGCGGGTGATGTGGTTGTCCTGCAAGGCGGGGAAACTCTGATATTCATCGAGGATGCGGCTCAGGTTCTTGGTATCCGAGATCTTTTCGTGATAGAGATGGACGACGGGGAGGAAAATATTCAGATAGATGTTTCCGATCACGCCTTTTCCGGGTTTGGGAAATTTCTCCGCGCCGGGAAGGACGTTTTTGGCAAAGATGGCATTGAAGCCGCGATACCAATCTCCCTCCTTCAGCGAAAAATCCCGGACATGGCTGATGAAATAGTTGATCAAGCCGGAATCCGTGGTCTTGAGGATCAGGCTGCACAAGGCGATGATGCGGTAGATGGGATGGCTTGTGGGTCGGATGCGAAAGAGCTGCCAGGGGATGTCCAACCTTTGGGCAAAGAAACCCTGCGCTTCAAAGCGCTGTCTGAGCAACGCGGCAAAGCCTTCGTCCACAAGCTTTTGGCTCTTTTCCAACAGTCCGCTGCTCACGCAGATGATGGAGATCAGATCGAGGGCGTCCATGCCTTGCTGATGCCATTCGCGGATGAGCCGATAGGGGATGAGCTGGGCTATTTTCAGTAGGTTAAGCTTGTTTTTGTCATAGCCGACCGCTTCCATCATGCCTTCATAGAGCACCTGATCAAAATCGCTGAGAATGAGCGAGGCGTTGAAACGTTTGACCTTGCTCCGAAAGCGTCGCATACCATAGTAGCCGAGAATTGATGAAAGGGTATCCGCGTCCACTGCGGAGAGCAGGTCGCAATAGGAGATGGAGGCAGGTTTTTCACCTGGTCTCTGGCGTGCCAGGAGCTTGTCGATATCCTCACTGAGCTGGTTTTTAAGCTCCAGAATCTCGATCGTTTCGCCGTTTTCCTTGATCGTGAGATGGGAGTTTTGCCTGTGTTCCAGCACCACGTGCAGGACGGTGTTGTTGAAGAAATGATCCTCGTGGTGGGAATGGGCGATCCAGTCATAGGTGTTGAGGTGGATTTCGATGTCTCCACCAATGGCATTGCCATCGATGGAGATGATCGCGTTGCAAAAGTCGGGGCCGCGATTGGTGTTATATTGACCGGGATAGATGATGCGCAGGGATTTTCCGCCGGCGGTTTTCAGCTCCGGATTGAGGTGTCCTTCATCCCAGATGTGATAGAGAAACTTCTCTTCCACCCCGTATGTCTCAAGGTGCTCTTGCTCAATACCAGCGTGCCAGCATTGTATAGCGCTGGCGGGCTGAATGAGACCGGTGAAAGGTTTGGAGGCTATAGTCGATGGGGTTGGTGAGGATGGAGATGAGCTTCATGGATTGACTGCGGTCGATGCGGTTGCAGCTTTTGCCATAGTAGTGGCGGCTGGCGCTTTCGATGCCATAGACGCCTTTGCCCCATTCCACATAGTTGAAATATAGCTCCAGCATGCGGCGCTTGCTCATGACCGCTTCCATGATCACGGTGATCTGGATTTCCAGATACTTGCGAAAATAGTTGCGGTGCGTGGTGAGAAAGAGCGTGCGTGCGAGTTGGTTGCTGATCGTGCTGGCGCCAAATCTGATCTTTCCGGCTTTCTGATTGCGTTGCCAGGCTTCTTTGACCATGCTCCACTCAAAGCCGAAATGATTGTAATAATTACCGTCCTCGAGGGACAGGGTCATATTTACCGTGCGCTTGGGAATGCGTTCCAACTCAATGAAGTCCCGCTTTTGCCAATCATAGCCGCGCACCAGATAGCGATGCAGCATCAGCGGCGTGACTGGTGGATTGATGAAACTGTAGAGCAGACAAAAGAAGGCGACGACCCCCCAAAACCACAAATGGGCAAAAAGGAGAAACCGGAGGATCCGGACAAGGATGGATCTGCGTTTCATAAGCAACTGAGGAAGCCGCTGCTTCCCGGGCTTTATTACATGTCAGATATGCTTATTCGGTTTTGTCTTTGAGTTCTTTATTCAGGTAGTTGGCGATGCGGGCTTTTCTGCGTGAGGCGGTGCGCTTGTGGATGACGCCTTTCTTGGCGGCTTTGTCCAATTGGGCATAGAGCTTGTTTAGCATGTCCTGCTTTTCCTCGGTTTTTTCAGCGACGAGCAGTTGCTTGGAGAGAGTTTTCAGAGTGCGTTTGACATAGTTGTTGCGCGCCTGTCTCTTCTTGTCTGTCTTCATTCTTTTCATGGGTGATTTGTGTTGTGGCATTGTTTCCTCTCAAGTGTTTAATTATTTGGTGTCAAACTAAATGGTAGCATATTCTGTCAATGACTATTTTTCGTATTAAGCTCCATGATCAGCCTAAGTGATTGCTGTTTCGAGCTTAATGCGGATAGATCGCTGGCGTTTCTGAGATCGGATCTCTTATGCCAAGCTTGCTTGACGATCGAGGCAAAGTCCAGGGCTAACCTGAGCTCGCTCTTGTCAAAATATGCACCGGCATGATGCTCCAGGAGGCACTTTTCCGCTTCGCCGCCATGAGGTCCCAAAGCGAGGATCGGAGTGCGCGAGCCGATGTATTCAAAGAGTTTTGTGGTCAGCATCCCTTGTGAACCTTCATAATAATTGATCATGAGTATGAGCAGCTCGGAATTGATCATTTCGCAAAGCGCATCGGTTTGCTTTTGATGGGGTAGCAGCCTTGCCCGGTCTCCGAGCGCGTCTTTGAGCTGACGGCTTTGCATGGGGCTGAGCTTGGTGCCGATGAAAGATATCTCAGCATCGTCCCTGAGCCCGCTGATGATGCTGAGCAAACCTTCCCAGTCCTGTCCTGCGGTAATCTGTCCGATGTATTTGACCCGAAAGTTGCTATTGGGGATATAGGCGATCTTGTCCATTTTATCCGCGTCAAAACCGTTGTAGATAACCGTTTTGTTGCCTTCGGGAAGTCTGGCGCTGATGTTGTGGGAAACGACGAGGCATTTATCAGCGGATGAAACGACCTTTCTTTCCATGCGTTTATGGAAATAAAGGCTGAGCTTGGAGGGAGGGTTCAGCTTCAGATAGTGGATTTCTGACCAGGGATCGCGGAAATCGGCGATCCAGCGCAGGTGAAAGCGTTTTTTAAGTTTCAAACCGATCAGATGGCTTGAATGGGGCGGGCCGGTGGTGACGATGAGGTCAAAAGGGGTTTCGCGGATCAGCTTTCGCGCCAGTCGATATGCCCATGGGTTCCAAAAGACGCGCAGGTCCGGAATGACGAGATTGAGCCGCAGCCACAAAAGTATGCGTTTGAGCATTCCCCGATGCTCGTGATATTCCAATGAACCATGGGGCATCCGGCTGTCTTTGCCAAAAAGCTTTAGCCAGATACTTCCCAGCCTGGGAGCCGGACTGCGCCAGATCTTTACAGATGGCGGAACCTCCTGGAGGAGGCTGTCATCCAGAATGGGATAATCACCGCCCTCGGATGTGAGAACCTGAACCTCGATCCCGGATTTGACCAGATGCGGCAGCCAGCGATGCCATCTTTGCACTGCCGCGCCACCGCAGGGTGGGAAGTAGTAGCTGATCAAGAGGATACGCATAATCTCAGGGCTCCAAAACCAATGTTGCCAGGCTTTTCCAGGAATATCTATGTTTGTGACCGCAAACGGCTTTGCTCATGCGCTCACACAGGTTTTCTTCATAACAGCGGATGATCCCCGCTGCGAGGGCTTCGGGATCGTTTGCAAGCACCACGAGACCGGTTTCTCCCTCTTCCACGTATTCGTTCAAACCTCCGGCATCGGTCACAATCACCGGCAGGTCAAAATTGTAGGACATAGCGATGATCCCGCTCTGGGTGGCGCTTTTATAGGGTAGGACACATAAAGATGCGGAGCGGAAAAATGAGGCAACTTCGTCCTCTGGGATGTATCTGAAATGCGTCTGCACGACGTCTTCAAGCCCCAGCGAGCGGATCAGTTTGGCATAGACCTCCGCTTTGCCATAGACTTCTCCCGCGACGGTCAATCTCAAGTCCGGCAGACGTTTGTGCACCTGTTGCATGGCTTTGATCAGGACATCCAATCCTTTGTAGGGTTTGATCAGACCGAAGAAAAGCAGGGTTTTGTCTCTATCAGGATATCCTTGCCGACCTATTTGAGTTTCCGGATATGAATCATAGACGGGATGGAAGCCGAGCACGCCTTGATTCGCGATTTCCTTTGGCATGATGCGTTTCAGGTCACTGTGGCAGGCTTGAGAGAGCACCATGATCTTTTCGCAGTGTCTGAGCAATTTCTTGGTCATAAGATTTGCTCCCATCCAGCGTTCGTGAAACTCGATATTATGAGCAAGGACAACGCGCTTTGTATTGCTTAAGCGCTTACAAAGATATGTATATGCGGGAGCGAAGAAAGGCAGGAAGTAGGAGACGATGACCATGTCCGGCTGCCAGTCCCGGATCGCGGATAGGGCTCTGTTCCAGGTGCGCGGATCGTAAGGAGTGAGGACGTTCTCTATCTCAAGTCCTTCGCCATCAGAACTTTGGGCGGTCTGGCTTTTGCCCGGAAAGATGAGCGCGGGGTATTGCCGGATAAAACTGAACATCCGAACCTGATGCCCTTCGCTCTGCAGTTCAAGAGCCAGTCTCACGGCAAATCTGGAGATGCCGCCTCTAAAGGGAGGTGCGGGACCGATGAATCCGATGCGCATAGCCTAAGTCTCTCCCTGCATGATCAATCCGTGTTTTGAAGGAAGAACCGGCGCACGCTGTCCGCGTCCTCATATTTGCCAAAGAGAGCCATCAGTTTGAGCCGGACTTTGACTCCTTTGAGATCTCCGGCGAGGATGGCGCCCCGGCTTTGCAGATCCATGCCTCCGCCCTCATAACCATATTCGGGAAGCACGCGCCCGGTCGAAGTGCGGGAGCAGACGACAATGAGGACATTATTGGCAATGGCGGTTTCGAGCTCGACGAGGATATCCTTAGGCAGATTTCCTCTGCCAAATGCTTCAATGACAATAGCTTTGGCTCCATGTTCGATGGAGCATCGGATATGGCGTGCGTCCATTCCCGCAACAGCTTTGATCAGGTCAATGTTGGTATCAATCTCGTCTGTCCAAACGCTTTCCCGATAAAGGGAGGTGCGGTGATATACGATCATGTCCGGATCGACGTTTCCAAGCGGTCCATAACCAGGAGAGACGAAGGAATCGACCTTGCCGGTGTCGGACTTTGTCACATCCCGAGCGGTGTGGATCTCATCGTTCATCACCACTAACACGCCTTTGTCCATCGAATCGTGATGGCAAACGACTCTCACGGCTCCAATGATATTGCGCGGTCCGTCAAGCCCAAGATCACTGCCGCTTCGCATTGCCGCAGTGAAAACCACCGGTTTGCGGGTCGTCAAAACCAGATCGCATAAAAATGCCGTTTCCTCAAGCGTGTCCGTCCCGTGGGTGATCACTACGCCGTCATAATCGATGATTTTCAGATCAATCATCTTTGCCAGCTCCAGCATCATTTTGGGTGTCATATAGGGGCTGGGAACGTTTAGATAGTCTATCACCCGGATGTTTGCCACGTTGTTGAGCTGGGGAAATTGGGCTAAAAAGCCGGCGAATTGGGTGGTGGGAATCACTCCCAGGGTGCCGGAAATCTTCATCGAGATCGTTCCGCCGGTGAGGATGATCAGTATATTCTTCTTGCTCAAGGTTTATATCCCCCAGATGCGGTAAGGGATCGGATCGCAGGAGCCCGCTGCTGCAAAGGCTTTGAGCCTCAGGCGGCAACTGTCGCAGATTCCGCAGGCTGTTTCGTTATCCTGATAGCAGCTCCAGGAATAGACAAATGGAGCACTCAGTTCGATGCCCAGTTTCACGATCTCCGCCTTGCTTTTGTGCAAGATTGGAGTGATGATCCGGATGAGGATTTCGGTGGTGGTGCCCAGTTCGATCGTCCTTTGCATGGCATCCAGAAATACTTCGCGGCAATCAGGATAGCCGGAGCTGTCTTCTTCCACAGCACCAAGCCAGATGGAATCAGCACCAATCACTTCCGCCCAGGAAACCGCAGCGCAAATGAGATTGGCATTACGAAAGGGAACATAGCTAACAGGGATGCCATTGCCTTTGCCCGAAAGCTCCAGAGCGATTGACTGATCAGTCAAAGCCGAGCCCCCGATCTCCCCAAGCCAATGCATGTCAAATACTTGAGCACGTTTGGGATGATAGTGGTTGCATAGCAGTTCAAAACACTCGCGTTCCTTGCTTTCAGTTCGCTGACCATAAGAGACGTGAAGGAAATTGACTTCGGCACAAGAGCTTACGGCAATGGCGGCAGTCACAAGACTGTCCATTCCTCCGCTGAGCAGGACGATTGCAGATTTCATTGACATCACCTTTCCCCTAATTTTGCACCCTGATATCATGCCGCCAAAAGCTGTCAAGCAAAGCTCAATCCATGCCGATGACACTGCGTAGAAATATGATCTTGGCGGATGCCAGTTCGCGGGCTTGGTTTGATCCTTTGATCAAGGTTTGCAGGATGTAATCCTTGTTGTTCATCAAGTCCAAATACCTATCGCGCAGGGGTTTGAGATGTTCGTTCATTATATCGAAAAGTTCTTGTTTGGCATGTCCCCAACCCATGCCGCCGGCAAGATAGCGTCTGCGCAGAGTTTCGATCTGATCAGTAGTCGCAAAATTGCGGTAGATGGAAAAGATGCTGCAGGTTTCAGGATCCTTGGGATCTTCGACACCCTGGGAATTGGTGACAATCCGCATCACCAGCTTGCGCAATTCCTTCTCGGGAGAGAACATAGGGATGGTGTTGTTGTAGCTTTTGGACATCTTTCTGCCGTCCAGACCCACGAGCGTTTTGCTGTGTTCGGTCGCCAGTGCCTGAGGCAGACGAAAACACTCGCAGCCATAGGTGAAATTGAAAGTTTGGGCGATATCCACAGCCATTTCAACGTGTTGAAACTGGTCATTGCCCACCGGAACAAAGTCCGTGTCAAAGAGCAGGATGTCCGCCGCCATCAACACCGGATAGGAAAACAAACCCATGTTGACTCCGTCATCGGGATCGCGTCCTGATTCGCTATTTGATTGCAGTATTGCCTTATAGGCGTGGGCGCGGTTCATCAGACCCTTGGGAGTGAAAGCGAGCAGCATGGTGAGCAGCTCAAAGGTCTCCGGTACCAGCGATTGCTTGTAAAACAGAACCGTATCGGGATTGAGCCCGCTTGCAAGCCAGGCGGCGGCAATCTCGATAGTCATTTGACGGATTTCATCGGGGTTCTTGCAAGAATTGAGCGCGTGGTAATCCGCGATAAAATAACGTGCCTGACAGGTCTCTGAGAGTTTCAGCGCCGGTTTGATGGCGCCCAGATAGTTTCCGATGTGCGGAATGCCGGTGGGTTTGATCCCTGTGAGCGATACTTTTTTCATGATCTATAAATCCTTGTCTTTCATTTGGATGGGAGCACATTGCCAAAGAGATCGAGATCGATGACGTCGTTGATCTCCACTTTCACAATGCTGCCGGAACGCAGTTTTCTCCCATTTACAAAGGTTCTGCCATCGATATCCATTGCCTGAAACCACGCTCTGCCGACGAATAGGTTCTTGTCGTCTGGATCGCTATCCTCGATCAAGACTTCGACAGTGCTACCGATATAACTTTCCAGAAGCTTTTGAGACTCTGCGCGATGCATGGTCAACAACCTCATTCGACGGCGCTCCGCAGTGGTGAAAACAATCTGATCGGGCAGATCAAAAGCGTGGGTTCCAGGCTCGGGCGAATAGCAAAAAGCGCCCAGATGGTGGAAGCCGGTTTCGCGCACAAACTTATGCAGGGCAAGAGCCTCGCCTTTGCTTTCTCCGGGAAAGCCGCTGATCAGGGTAGTGCGCAACGCCGCTTCCGGCAGCTCTTTCTTGATCACAGCAAAGAGCTCGCGCAGTTCATTTCCGCGTCGATTCCGATTCATCGCTTTAAGGATTCTATCTTCGCTGTGTTGAACAGGTATCTCAAAGTAGGGCAACAGCTTGGGATATTCCTGCCAGAGTTTGAGCCAATGGGTTTCAAAGTGATCGGGATGCATATACATCACCCTGATCCACTTGATCCCGTCGATCTTCAGGAGTTCGGTTAACAGCTCAGGCAGCATCTTTTTACCATAAATATCCATACCATAGCTGCAAGTATCCTGCGCAATGACAATGAGTTCGGTGCATGGGGAAGCTTTGTCTTCCGCTAACGCTTTGGCTTCATCGATCAGCTTTTCCATCGGAACGCTGCACAGCGAGCCGCGGATCGAGGGAATCGTGCAATACGAACAGCGGTTTGAGCAGCCGTCGCTGATCCGCAGGTAGGCATGACTGCCATGTTCCAACCGCACTCTTCCCAATGTGTTATGTTCTCGGACGTTGATCAGCTCTTCCAAGCGGGCAAAGTCTTTTAGTGGAATCCAGGCATCCACTTCGGGAAAAAGGGGCTGGAAATCCTCAAGCGCGCGGTTCATCACGCAACCGGAGACAAAGAGACGCCCGATCAATCCCTGGTTTTTGAGCTCCGCTAATTGGCATAAAACGTCGTCCAGCTCTGCCAAGGCGCTTTGCAGAAAGGCGCAGGTGTTTAACATGACGATGTCCGCACCTTCGGCAGATTCCCATGATTGATAGCCCCGCCGCTCCAAGATATAGGCAAATGTTTCGCTATCCACGAGGTTTTTTGCGCAGCCGAGGCTCTCGATATAGTACGATTTCATTGCAGCGGATGGATGAAGAGTCCGGAGCGAAGCTTCGGCTCAAACCAAGTGGATTTTGGCGGCATGATCTCACCGGCATCGGCAATGGCGATCAGCTCATCCATGGAAGTGGGATACATGGCAAAGGCAACCGCTTCGCGACCGCTATCCACCCTGCGCACCAATTCTTCAAGACCGCGGATACCGCCAACGAAGTCGATGCGTTTGTCCCTGCGGGGATCACCGATGCCGAGGATCGGCTCCAAGAGGTTGTTTTGCAGGATGGAAACATCCAGCGAATCCACCAAATTTGCTTCATTCCAGGAGCCCGTTTTAGCGGTGAGACAATACCATGCTTTGTCCAGATACATACAGAATTTATGCGGCTTTTCCGGATGACATATTCTTTCGGGATTGACCGCTTCAATATGGAATTTCTCTGCCACTTTGCCGAGGAAATCTTCTTTGCTATTGCCGTTCAGGTCTTTCACGACGCGGTTGTAATCAAATATCCTGAGGTGGTTATCCGGAAAGATCACCGCCATGAAAAAATTGAATTCCTCCTCCCCGGTGTAGTCCGGGAATTGTTCCCGACGCAAAAGACCCACCTTGGCGGCGCTGGCAGTTCGGTGATGTCCATCCGCCACATAAAGAAAGTCCATCTGCGCGAAGGCGTTTTGGATGGTCTCGAGATCTTGCGGATCGTCCATCAGCCAGAGGGAATGAACGATGCCATCATCCGAAACGAAATCATAGACCGGATTTGATGATTCCATCACCTTATCCACGGTGGTATCAATGACATCCTGATGGCGATAGGTGAAAAAGACCGGCGAGGCATGAGCATCGCAAGCATCGACGTGTTTGATGCGGTCGGCTTCTTTATCGGCGCGGGTGAGCTCATGTTTTTTGATGATGCCGTCCATGTATTCGTCCACGGAAGTCAACCCGACAAGTCCGATTTGAGCTCGTCCATTCATCTGTAGGCGATAGATGTAGTACATCGGTAGGACGTCCTGTTTCATCAATCCTTGATTGCTGTAATTGTCCAGATTTTCCTTTGCCTTGGCATAGACGTCGGGATCATAGAGATCGGTTCCCGGAGGCATATCCACCTCAGGTTTTTCCACGTGCAGATACGAAAGCGGGTTCTTTTCCACTTCGATCCGGGCTTCATCCGAATCCATCACATCGTATGGAAGGGATGCGATCGCCGCGGCTTTTTCCGGGATAGGTCGCAACGCTTTGAAGGGTTTGAAAACTGCCATTGTTTTTATTCTCCTCAGTGTATCATAGTTTGGATGTTTTTCGTAATTCTATGGGGATTGGTTGCCGGGTGTGGCGCAACCTTGATTGCAAAAGCAGGATGCCGATCCTGCTAAGGAAATTATCGTTCAAACTAACCACTGCGTTCAAAGCGCGTTCCAATAGCTCTTCAACACTTTGATCAGATCCTCGTGATCGCGGACGCCGCAGGTCTCGCGGACTGAGTGCATCGCCCACATCGGATTGCCGATATCGACGGTCTGGATGCCAAGATCGGCAGCAACGATGGGTCCGACAGTGCTGCCGCAGGGCAGATCCGAACGGACGGCAAATTTCTGATAATTCACTCCCGCTTTCTCGCAATGTGTGATAAAGCGCGTGCTACTTTCGGCGGTAGAGGCATAGCGGATATTGGCATTGAGCTTGATCACGGGACCTTTGTTCATCACCGGAGCGTAGGCAGGATCGTATTTTTCCGGATATCCGGGATGAAAGGCGTGCGCCATATCGGCAGAGATGAGAAAAGATTTGCGCAAAGCTCTGAAATAGCTGTCCCGATCACATTTATGCGCTAACGTGATGCGTTCCATGATCTCCGAAAGCAGCGATGAAAAAGCTCCCTGAGGTGTCTGACTGCCGATCTCTTCATGATCAAAAAACACCGCCACGGATGTGCTTGAGGGCTTATCTACAGCGATCAAAGCGGAGAGAATGGCATGCGTCATCGCCAGGTTGTCCAATCGCCCTGAAAGAATCATGCTTGCATCGATTCCCGTCAGACTTGCCTTCGCATAGTCATAAAGAAATAGTTCCATATCGACGATTTGTTCCGGACTCGTGGAAATAGCTTCGGCGATTGCCGAGAGGAGTGGATTTTCAGCATCGGTATTTGTGGTCAAAAAAGCTTGCAGATGGATCTGCTTATTATATTCAAAGCCTTTGTTGATATCACGGTTGAGGTGGATGGCGGCATTGGGGATCACCGCGACGGGCTTTTTCAGATCCACAAGATGGGTGGTAAAAGTGCCGTTTTCCATGACCACGACCTTGCCGGCGATGCCGAGTTCGCGATCGATCCAAGTGCCGATGATTGGTCCGCCATAGACCTCCACTCCGATGCGTGAAACGGAGTTTTCCGTCTTTAACGTGTTTGCCTTGATCTTGAGGCTTGGGCTGTCGATGTGCGAAGCCGCAAGCAGAAATCCGCTTTCGCAAGGTGTTTGACTGCCCACGCAGAAAGCGATCACGGCAGTTTCGCCTCTGCAGATATAGTATTTGCCACCGGGCTTGAGGTTCAGCGCTTCGCCTTCATCGATACTCATGTATCCTGCCGTTTCCAGACGCGCACGTATTTCCCGCGAAGCCTGAAAGCTGGTGGGCGAAGCGTCCAAAAAGGACAAAAAGTCGCTAATATAGCTATTCATGTATTTCTCCAAACTGATCAATTGAGGACTATCTTTTTAAGCCGCGCGATCCTGTCAAAGAGATTATCTATCAGCTATGTATATAGCGCTTTATCTACTGCTTAGTTGGCTTCTGGGAGGGCTGCTGTGCGAAATGTCTCATCAATCATGCCCTAGTCCACAAGCCCTTTTGTATTGTATATTTCATTCTCCCCAAGGTGTGCAATGATGCCGAGAAGTTTAGAATTGCCTAAGAAACCGGTCAAGCTGGATGATGACTCGGGTAGTCAGATTACATGAAACAATGCTGAAAGATCCAGTAATGTTGAGTCCCAAATGTTGGTATAAATTACAACTCATTATTTCTCATATTATTTGAAGACCTGTCAGCAACTCTTCCCAAGGCTTGGCAGCCAGGTACTTGATGACAGCAGAGTTTCATTCCCAATCAAGATTCCGGAATCACTTCCCGTCGCCTGGATCAGTAGTGGAAGCGGGTCTATCTTTGGTTAAGCGTGAGCTCTGGCTTAGCGATTTCCGGCGATGGAGGGGGGCTGAAAGGCTTCCGCCAAAGAGATGATGCGCACTCCCTTTGCGGTGATCTGGTCGATGAACTTCTTGAGGGCGTTGAGTTTGGAGAAGTTGTGGCAATGGGTGAGGATGATTACCGGTTCTTTTCTGCCTTTGAAGGAGCCGAGTTGTGAGATCCGGGCGGCGATGGTGGTGTCGCTATTATCCGGAACGTCCAGAAAGAGGTCGCGTTTTATGCCTCGGTAGCCGAGGGTGCGGGCAAGTTTATAAGCGATGGTATTTGAGGTGGTGGCGCTGTCGATGAAATATAAGTTCTTGGAATTGAGGTGGTTGAGCACGACGGACATGAGATACTTGTTGTCTGTGGCGCTGCTGCCCATGTGGTTATTGGCAGCGATCGCCATGGGAAGTTGGAGGTGAAAATCATCGAGCATTTTGGTGATTGATTCCTGGCTGTCCGTGGTTTTGAGGTATCTTTCCCCAGGTTTGATCTTGGCGGCTTTGGCTTCCATCGGGATGTGGATGATGACTTCGTGCCCATATTGGATAGCGATCTCGGCGCTCTTTTTGGTCATACGGAGGTCCGGCAACACTGCAAAAACGACTTGGGGAGGAAGCTCTGCAAAGCCTTTGAGCAAATCACCACCGGCATAGCCAAAGTCATCGACGATGATCACCACTGGAGGGATGTCCTTGGAATCCGTCCAAGTGTATTTATAGGAAGCGAGATTGACGCTGTCATATTTTGTGCTGATATACTTTTCGATGCCGTTTGCCTCGACGTGATCCGATTCCTCGGAATAAACCGGGATGGAATCGTTTACCACCGATGCAGCGGATGATTCTCCGGTTTCCATGTCTTGTTTTTGGACTGATTCTTTCCGGCAGCCAAAGCTGACCATCAATGCCGCGATCAATACCGCAGCCCCGATCACACTGATCTTCAATCTATTCGTTTCCATGCTATTCTGTCACCTTTGCGGATGTTATATTTTTTAGTTAAGCCGGCATTTATCTCTAATGTATATTTATTCAAGCCTTCGGCACTGATGTTGTCTTCGCTGAAGGGAACCGTATTTTCCACAATCTGGAAGATGTTTCCATCGGAATCGATGAAAAGCATGTCCAGAGGGATGTAGGTATCCTGCATCCAAAACCCGTGAGATTGGTTTCCGTCAAAGATAAACAGCATGCCTTGGCTCTCTTCCATGCTTTCACGAAATTTGAGCCCGCGCTTCAGTTCCTCTTCGCCAATAACGATTTCGATGTCAAAGCCGGCTTTCTCCTCTCCGGAAGGGCTCAGAATCTTCAGCTCTCCATCCTTGCGGAAACGGTAGCCGGTTTTGTCCGGCTCGCTCTCGCTTTTTGGCGCGCATTTCATCCCGGAAACTACGAGCACAAGGAAGAGCGCTATCATCAGGATAGGCGTTCTCTTCACTTGGCAGCCTATTTAAGCAGGATCATTTTGCGGACTTGGTGTGCACTACCGCTTTGCAGGACATAAAGATAGACGCCGGAGCCGACTTCGCGCATTGCATTGTCCCTGCCATCCCAGACGCGTTGATGATGACCGGCGGGGAGCTGTTCGTCCATGAGGTTTCTGACGATCTGCCCGCGAGTGTTGTAGATCAGCAGTTTGACGGCTTGGTTATTTCCGCCGACGCTAAATCTGATCGTCGTGCTCGGATTGAAGGGATTGGGATGATTCTGCAAGAGTTGGAAAGCAGCGGGAATCGTGGCTGGGTCTTCGTTTGAGCTTGTGACGGAGACGACTGCGCTGCCCGGATTGCCGTTGATATTGTATGCACAGGTTACTTCGGTAAGCTGGGTCAGCAGATCGAGGTCCACTGTGCCGATGGCGCTACCTTTTCTTGCCCAAGCGATGAAGTTGGCAGCGGGATTGATCGCAGTGATGCCGTTTTGATCAGCGTTTTGCCAATCGATGACGCCGATATCAACATTTTCCGTGGGTAAGATCTGCAAAGAAAAGCCCTTGAGGTTTGCGGCGGGATTGAAGCTCATCGAGATGCCTCCATTGGAAGCTATGACCGGATCGCAGGCACCGGGTTGAAATGCAGCAGCGCCTTGTGCCGCAAAACGATAGCTTGGATCAACGAGGTAGTTCAGGATCAAAAAGGCGTCCATCGCGGTGATCAATCCATCGTTATCCACATCCGCGGCATCGTATCTGTGAGCTTCCCAAGGCAAGGCATCGATGGCAGGAATAGGATCAAGCAGCGTGGCATATTCAAGCACTGCCTGGGCGTCCGCACGGTTGATCACCCAGTTGGCATCGATATCGCCAAAAACGGTTTGCGCGTTGTTGAAACCTAGGATGCGCACGTTGTCGATATAGATCCCGTCCGCGATAACGCTGTTGTCCGTTTGCAGGCGAAAACGCACATAACAATTGCCGCCGCTAAATGCCGCCAGCGAAACTGAAACGTCGATCCAGTCGTTCTGCGTTCCCGTGAAACTGGTCAGTTCCGTCCAAGTATTGTTGTTTGCGGACGCCTCCACAAACACGTTATCATAGCCTGTTTCGAGAAAATACTTGGTTTTGAAGCTGAGGATGGTGTTCTGAACGGATTGCAGATTGATGGGGTTTGTAAGACGCACGGCGCGGTTGATGTTGTTGGCATAATTTCCTGCTGGAGAATCGGTCAAAACGTTGTTTCCGTTCTGCAACACAATGCCCCAGGGACTGGTGGCAGTCCAATTTGCGATGCCGTTTTCAAAGTCATCGACAAACTGAGGGCTTGGAAGCACCATGACGCAGGGACCTGTGTCTCCACGCACTGAAACCGTCTTTTGGAAATATGTCCAATTGGCGTCCGAGACCGACACCTGATAATCGCCTTCGTAAATGCCGGGAATTGTGAAAGTTCCGTTCGCGGCGGTGGTTACGCTGATCGGAGGAATTGTATTGAGCCGCACATTCAGAGCGCCGATGCCGTTTCCGGTTTGGTTGCGGATAATACCTTGCAATGAAGTAATTTGTGCAGGTTCGAGGACAAAGTTTTGCACGATTGCATTAAAAGCTGATACAGTAACACCCACGCTCTGTGGCAGATAACCGGTCGCTGCCGCGGTGACGGTATAAGTTCCCGGCAGCAACAGACGATGATAATCTCCCAAAGCAGGATCGGTATTGATCCGTTTCGCGTTTCCAGAAACTGAAATATTTGCCGCCAGAGGAGCTCCACCGGAGTTTGTCACCAATCCCCGGACGCCGCGAGAAGCAAACTCCAAATAGGAGAGCATGGATTCCTGGTTTTGTGCCCAGAAAGTGGGTAAGGTCGATGGGACAGGCCAGTATTCATTGCTGACCTCGGCGGTGATGTCGATCGCGTTTGTGTAATAATAGAACCAATCCTGCATCGACCCGGTGATGACATACCACGCGGCGCCGTTGGTGATTCCTTGGGGAAATTCGGGGTTGTTATACATTGGAAGGTTGTGTTGCGAATAGACGAGCGAGGCTTGGATGAGAAGGGCATCGTCCGTTGCCAGAGTATAAGTGTAGTCCCAAGGATAGTTCATGACCAGCGCTCCGCCATGGAAGTTTGCGGAAAGGACGATGTTTCTATCGGCAAAAAAACCCATGATGGCGGTGTTTTCCGGTGCCCACGCGTTTCCATCCGGGTTCTGAACCCCCGTGGGCATGGGGAAATTGCGGTTGAGATCGATCCCTGCGGCATTGTATCTTTGTCCTGCCACATATCCGTCCGGATTCATCATCGGGCAGATCCAGATCTCGGTATTATTGACCAGATTTGCGATGCGATTGTTGGTGGCATATCCGCTTGTGATCAGTTGGATCAAACGGATGAGCAGGTCAAAGCCGAGCACTTCGTTTCCGTGCATGCTGCTGATGTATCTGACCTCGGGCTCGGCTTCGTTGATCGCCACATTGTCCGAAATCTTCAAAAAATAGAGCGGTCTGTTTTGCACGGAGCTTCCAGCCTGCACGAGCTGGCAGATTTGAGGATACTGCGCAGCGGTTTGGATCATGAATTGATGGTATTGATCGATAGTATAATACTGGTTCTGCGGAGGCGGATAAACAGGAAGGCTTGCTCGCATCAAACGGGCGTTTTCTTTGGCGGGGTCGGGTAGCTTGACAGCGTCCAAACCACTGGAAAGCAAGCGGTTAAACTCTATATCATCACGCAAATAGACGATGATGGAACCAGTGGAACGGTTCACATGATCGATACTGACACTCATCAAATTGAGGGTCTTGAGATCGTCGTCCAGGTTCCATGAATCGATTTTCACCGGAAAAGCGGCGAGCAGAGCCAGCGACAAAGCCAGCAGCGCAGATAGGAAAAAGCGTTTCATTTTATATCCTTGTTGCATATTAATATTTGTATCTGAGGCAACCGCATGCTGTTCGGTTGCCGATATTATTTGTTTGATGCACATTTCATACCGATTGTGGATAAAACAATGCCAGGCGAACAGTGGCACATGAATAGCCTTGCTTAATGCTGCTTCATTCCTGATCTGACATGGTTCACACGCATCCATTGCACTGTGCCTGGCGCGGTCAAAGTTATCCGGCAGTGGTATTTGTCAATCGAAATCGTGGGGATATAGTCTCAAGGTATCGAGCCAAGGCATTGAAACAATTGGGTTAAATAACCTAAATAAACATAAATCCTTGTGTGGCAATAGGATACTTGTTAGTGCCTCTATCCTCTCTCCTTAGCATTACGGAGTCAATACGGACTTAGTCCGTAATGAGTCCGTATTGATTCCGTATTGCTAAGGGGGAAGAAATGATTATACTGTAATCGTGAACGCAGTGGTTGAGGCGGTCTAATAAGCGGCTAACACATGCGCAATGCGTTGCAGATAAATGATTTGAACACAAGAAACGATATAAAAAGAACTGAAATAAGGAGAACTGAAACCATGAAAGTCAGATCGAAAGTCAACTTCGGTGAATTCACCGGACGCACGGAAGACCTCATCTATTACCGCAGCCGCATCACGGGAAAGATTTATGCGCGGAAGCGGTGGACCTTCAAAGACCACCCTGGTCAGGCGCCTTTCGCCGCCGCTCAGAAAGCGATCTATGCCCTCAACCCATCCAAGGAATATCGTCAGAATCTTTCCGATTATCTGATCGCCTACAACAAATTGCCGGAAAACGCGGAACGCCGCGTGCTGTCTTGGGGGAATCTCTATAACAAACTGATGTTCGCCATGCAAAAAATGATGCCTGTTGAGCTCAAAAACATCACCCGCGAGCAGATCTTCCAGCTCCGGCTTCCCTGCATCAGCGTCAAAGACGCGGTCGAGAACGACTTACTGCCCGTAGTGAAAGACTTTGAGAAATTGAACAAAGAGCTCTGAAGCATCCGGTTTATTTGCCGGATCATCTACCAATAATAGCGGATATCTGTGACAGGAGGGATTGGCTACTGAAGGTGATAAGTACATGGTGGAGCGGCAATAACTATGGGCAGTTTAGCGGTGTAGTGTACAAATAGTTTAGATGATTTGTTTGCAGCTATGTATAAATACTCTGGATAATTTGTCTGGCACTATGTAATTTTTATCTTGATAATTTGTACCCTGTTAAAAAAATCGGCACCGGCAATCACAGCCAATATCTGTATGCCACTACCGGGATGTTTTCCTCGCAGATGATCATAATCCTGCGATCGACCAATTCTCCGCCCATCCATTGATAGAAATGCGTGGCGGGGTTTTTCTCCGCGCACCAGGAAACCATCGATTTGTAGCCGAGCGAACGCATCTTGGCAGAAAAAGCCTCGAACAAAGCTCTGCCGATTCCATGTCCCTGGCATTCCTCCAACAGATACATGGCGGTCAATTCAGATTCGCAGGCATTGCCGATACCTGTTTCGCAATCGCTGTTTTCACGATTCTTGCCTCCGGAGACGAAACCGACAACGCGCTCTTCCACAAGTGCCACAAAGACGGCTTCGGAAGTTTCGATGGCGTTTTGCCAGTGGAGGACGCCGCGTTCGATGTTCAGGGACGCGATCTTCTTTTGGGGCATGATTCCCGGATAGGTTTCCCTCCAGCTTTGGATATGCACTTTGGCGATGGCGTTCGCGTCTTCCGGCTTTGCCAGGCGAATGCTGTGGTTCATACCATACTGCCTTTGCTTAGTTCTGCTTCAGCAGTTCCTTCATGAAGTCATCGCCTTTGAACATGCCATAGTATCCCGCTTTCGCGGCTTCTTCGTCATAGCGGGTTACGGAATCTGGGGTTTTTCCCGGTTTATAGATGATGAAGGGGATGGGGACATGGGTGTGGGTTCTGAGCTTGCAGGGCGTGGGATGATCGGGCAAAAAAGCGATGCACACTTCCTCGCCTTGGTCGATTGTTGCTTGCATGATCGGTTTGACGACTCTGGAATCAAGAGCTTCGATGCACTTGGTTTTCAGCACAAAATCGCCTTCGTGTCCCGCTTCGTCTGCCGCTTCGATATGTAGATAGACCAGGTCCACTTCTTTGAGAGCATTCAAAGCCGCTGCCACTTTGCCTTCGTAATTGGTGTTGTAAAGCCCGGTGGCGCCTTCCACGTAGATGACTTGGAATCCGGCATAGATTCCGATGCCATGCAAGAGATCGACGGCTGAGATCACTGCTCCGGTCTTGCCATAAAGCTCCATGAAGGTCTTCATATCAGGTTTCATACCGGCAGACCAAAACCAGACGCAATTTGCCGGGTCTTTGCCTGCTGCGCTGCGTTTGATATTTACCGGATGCTGTGCCAGAAAGGTTTGGGAACGCCTGATCAGATCGGTGAGCAGCTCTGCCGTCTCGATACCTTCAGGCTTGATGGATTGGGGCAGAACATCCATCCATGCAGTACCCGGAACATCATGCGGCGGAGTGAGTTTGATCTCGTTGCTGCCGTTTTTGAGCACTAACAGATGACGATAGCTCACACCGGCATGGAAGCTGATCTTATCATTGGCAAATTCATCGTTCAGGGCGGCGATCAATTCTCTGCCTTCAGGGGTTGAGATATGTCCCGCGGAGTGGTTTTTGATCTTATCTCCTTCCAGACAAATCAGGTTGCAGCGCATTGCCAGATCGCCGGGAAGGATATCCACTCCCATCGCCGCGCCTTCCAAAACTCCGCGTCCCTGATAGACGGCACGCACGTCATAGCCAAGGACGGCGAGATTTGCCACTTCGGAACCGGGGGGCATGTCGTCCGGAACGGTTTTATACATACCGGAACAGCCGATTTGCGCCAAACGATCTATGTTTGGGGTGTTTGCCGCCATCAAAGGAGTCCGGTTGCCGAGTTCCGGGATCGGTAAATCCGCCATGCCGTCGCCGAGAATGATGATCGTCTTCATGGCTGATAGTTCTCCAACAAGTGTTTGGCAAAGGCATCGTAGTCATGATGCATGGTCAGAATATACTCCGGTTTATCTTCCAGGTTTTGCAGTGATGGAGGCAAAGCGGGATCAAAGCCAAGCAGTTCCTTGATCTTTTCCGGAAACTTTGCGGGATGTGCGGTTTCCAATGATACGCAAAGGCGATCTGCTGCTTCGGGATGATTTATCAGATAATCCGAAAGCCCTGCCCAACCAACCGCTCCGTGGGGTTCGAGCAGGAGTTTATGCTCTTTCCAGGCGGAACTGATGGTCGCTGCTGTTTCGCTCTCGCCGATGCTGACGGCATACATGTCTTTGTGGATGGCTTCCATGTCCGCAGGTTTGTGAATGACTCCTTTTTCGTCCATCCTGCCTCCATAAAGAGCGATCAAACGGGCTACGTTGCTGGGGTGTCCAACGTTCATGGCGCTGGAGATGCAATTTCGCGAGGGCGCGATCGCTTTGTAGATGCCGGTATTGTAATAGACAGGGTATTCGTCGTTGGAATTGGTCGCCACCACGAATTTGTGCACCGGCAAACCCATGCGCTTGGCGATCAATCCACCCATCAGATCTCCGAAATTGCCGGAGGGAACGCTGAACACAATCTTCTCGCCTAGTTTGTCATAGAGCCTGGCATAGGCATAGAAATAATACATGGTCTGGGGAATGAGGCGTCCGATGTTGATCGAATTTGCGCTTGATAGTTTCAGATGCTCCATCGCGGGATCGGTGAAGGCGCGCTTGACCAAAGCCTGACAATCGTCAAACTTGCCGTCGATGGAGATCAATTCGATGTTTTTGCCCAGCGTGCTCATCTGTTTGCGTTGTCTGGCGGTCACTTCCAATTCGGGATAGAGCACCACGACCTTGATGTTTTCCAGTCCGTAGAAGGCGTTGGCAATGGCGCTGCCCGTGTCTCCGGAAGTGGCGGTCAGGATCAGCAGTTTGCGGTTTTCCTGATGCAGATAGTATTGCATCAAACGTCCCATAAGTCTGGCGGCAAAATCCTTGAAAGAAGCGGTTGGTCCCTGATCCAGACGCATCACATAGCGACGCTCGCATACGTGTTCCAAGGGTATGGCATGGTCATAGGCGTCATCGATCAGAGATTTCAGATCAAAAGCGGAAATCTCATCCGCGAGGAATCTGTGCGCGACTTGAAAGGCGATTTCGGGATAGCTAAGCCCTTTCATTGCCATGATTTCATCGAGTCCGATGGTCGGAATCGTTTCCGGCATATAGAGCCCGCCATCATCCGCCAAGCCTTTGATCAAGGCTTCGCGAAATGACACCCGGGCGGATTTGAGATTGGTGGAATAATACCTCATCTGGTCTTTGAACTCCCTTATCCCTTTCTCAGACGAGCGGATGAAGCTCCGCCGGCGGAATAGTTTGGCGCGCTGTGCATGATCGCTCTTCCGTCCAGAACCAGCAGTGCCTGATCAAGATCGTTGATCACGTCACTGGGATGTTCGGCACCGACGCTGAGGCGGATCAGGTTTCCGGGAATGGCTGCCAGCTTTCTGCCTTCCTCGCCTTGTTGGGCGTGAGTGGAAATTGCGGGAATCGTGGCGACGGATTTGATCCTTCCGAGATCGGTGGCTCTCCAGATGCGGGTCAGTCCGTCAAAGACGTCGCGTGTCTTTTCGGCTCCGCCCTTCACTTCAAAGCTCATCAGATGCCCATAACGGTTGGTGGGTTTCATATAGTTGGGATCGTCCTCGGCATCCACGAGGAACATAAATTGTTTCGCAAGCGGATGCAGGTCATGGCTTTCAAGCCCCAGGTAATTGACCTTGGCGATGTGCTTGTGCCCCGAGAGGAATTCCGCCACTATCATTGTGTTTTGGGACATGACATCCATCTTCATGCGCAGGGTGCGGATGTCGTTGATGATCAGGATGCACTGTAGTGGAGAGATGTTGGGTCCATAATCACGCGCGGGCAGGAGCTTCAGATAGGTGCAGAAATCCGCCTTGAGGGCTTCATTATCGACCTTGGCGATGATATTCTTGCGGGAAATGATCGCTCCCGCGGTGCCAAAACCGCTGGTGGAAAGGGATTTGGTGACGGATTGGACGACAATGTCCGCGCCCAAAGCAAGGGGACGCATCAAAGCGGGCGTGGCGACCGTGGAATCGACAATCAACGGAATGCCGTATTTGTGAGCCAGATCGGCGACCTTGCGCACGTCAAAGAATCCGAGCGTGGGATTGGAGGGTAATTCTCCATAGAGGAAACGCGTGTTTTCATCGATCAAAGATTCCCATTCTTCGATATTTGCGGAATCGATCACCTTGCGCCACCGGCAAAGAGATTCACCGTCCTCGCGGACTGAAAAAAGCTGGTAGGTGCCGCCATAGACTTGGGAAGTCGCCACAAAATTGCGGGGACGGGAAGGATCTTTGGGATCGGGATGCAAAAACTCCTCCACTGCGGTGCGGATGGCGCTCATGCCTGATGAAGTGGCAAGACAGGAAGCTTCCACGCCGCTGCGGTATTCCTCCAAAAGAGCTAACAATCCCTCAAGATAATACATGCTGGGATTGGCAATGCGCGAATAGCACCAGGTGGGAATCTGATAGCCCAATGCCAGTTCCATTTCATCCGAATCCCTAAAGGTCTGCGAAGTGGATAGATATGCCGGTTCGATGATCGAACCCTGATTAAAATCCAATGCTTCCTGCATGGAATAAAGTCCGTGCACGGCGATCGTGTCGAATCTGCACTTCCGCATTTGCTTGCGATATTCACCATGCCATTGCATAGCTTGCTGTGCAGCATCAAGATAGCGTTGTTTTCCGTCCATGTTTGGTCTCCTTGTTTTCAATGTTTTCCAACAAAGACAATGGCATTTGAAGTGTCAATGTTTTTTTGCTTTTATTCTGCGGGACGCTTCCGAAATGTGGAAAATATGGAAGATGAGAGATGGGTTAAGGTGCAACCCTTCCACCTTTCCACCGCTCCAAACAAAAAACCCGGCGATCGCTCACCGGGTTTTCTGAATTATATTGTTTTTCGTTTACTTCATCAACACGGCTTTGCGCACGAAGCTGTCCTTTCCGGCTTGCATTTGGAAGTAATAGATTCCAGTGCCGCGGAGAAACATGCATGAGTTGATTTTTGACTAGTAGAGCGTCCCATAATTAACGTTCTATAATTGAACTTCATTCATTTTATACTTCCATCTAAACACGACCGGTGTTTTATTGATTTCATCCAACCCTTGGTAGATGCGTTCGACCAGTTCTTGCTTTGATCCAACTC